>CAMYUO010000009.1 GCA_947302065.1 uncultured Clostridia bacterium
CAACTTTGTCAACACGGTATTCAACCTTACCAGCTTTAACATCAGCGATAGCTTGTCAAGCGGAAATTTATGTCCGAGGTTGTTAATATACTGTTCACAAATGCAGCCGCATTTTTTGACAGAAAACGGCAATTTTGAGCCGTTTTTGCACCGATCTTTGCAAACCGGAGTTTTTCAACAAGTTGAAAACCCATTGATTTAATAGCTATTTTCAAAGATTTCAACGAGTTTTTCAACACAAAATCGTCTCGGAGATGTTGAAAACCCTGAGTTTTCAACAGAAAAGTTGAACATTGTTGAAAACTACGCCGTTTTATTACATATAATGGATATAATATGTAAATCTTAGAAAACGGAGAATTTTTGAAAGATGATCAAAGGTGTAAATAAACAAATCATTGAGATTAAATGTCCAAAAGATGAACGCTTTGAAAAAATATTGTTGTTTGTGAACAGCGAAAATTGCCCTGACGGACAGAGGGAAACTGACGAAAAAGCGAAAATCGTTGCGAAAAGATTTCTTGACACGCACAAGGCTTTCGGTCGGCGCAGTTCGTGCAGGCGCAGGCGAAACACTCTGGCGGCGGCAGCGGTGCTCGCTGTCATTGCGGCTGCGGCAGTTTATGCGGCGGTGAGATTCGTCTGAAACGGCTGTGCTTTGTTGAATATAACTATTCAAGAGCGTTATATTTGTTTAAATCGTGAAAATTCTCGAAAGCTATTGGCTTTTGAGAATTTTTGTGTTATAATAACTTAGTTATAGATATTTTTAGTGAGAAAGAGTTTTTTATATGAAAAAAGAATTTCACAACAAGGCTGCGCAGGACGACTCGTGGGAGCAGCAGCTGATAGTCGGCAGGAACCCCGTTATCGAGGCTCTCAAAGCCGATAAGCTGATAGACACGGTGTATGTCAATCCGCAGGCGACAGGCTCGATCACGCTGATATGCAAGATGGCCAAGGAAAAAGGCATACTTGTAAAGCAAGTCAATGAGATCAAGCTCAACAATATGGCTAAGGGCGCATCGCATCAGGGCGTTATCGCTGTGGGTGCGTGTGCAGAATATGTCGAGGCGGAAAGGCTGCTGGAGATCGCCCGTGAAAAAGGCGAGGATCCGTTCATCATCATATGCGATGAGATAGAGGATCCGCACAATCTGGGTGCGATAATCAGAACGGCTGAGGCTGCGGGCGCACACGGCATCATCATTCCGAAAAGGCGAAGTGCATCGCTCAACCACACGGTGTTCAAGACATCTGCGGGTGCGGCGAGCTGGCTGCCTGTGGCGAGGGTCGCAAATCTCGCATCGGCGGTGGATATGCTCAAGAAAAACGGCGTGTGGATATACGGCACTGACGGAAGCGGTGAAAGCTACGACAGCGTGAAGCTCGACGGAGCGATAGGGCTGATAATCGGCTCGGAAGGCTTCGGTATGAGCAGGCTGCTCAAAGATAAATGCGACTTTCTGCTGAGTCTGCCGATGGCAGGCAAGGTAAATTCCCTCAACGCATCGGTAGCGGCGGGGATATTCATGTATGAGGTCGTAAGACAGCGAAAGAAATGAAGTGGAGTGGAGTGATATATCTTGGCAGATAAATTCTCGGTAGATGATCTTTTGTCGGAATATAACGATAAGCTCGAACGTTTCGATGCGAACAAGTTTGCAGAGCAAAAGCGCAGAGAGCTTGAGCTGGAAGAGCAGATGCGCAGAGAAAAGGAGCTTGAGGAGCAGCTGCGCAAGGAAAGAGAACTGAAAGAACAGCAGGCTTTTGAACTGCTGATGCAGCAGCAGGGCGGACAGGAAACTGCCGCACAGCCGCAGCAGGAAGCAGACACGGAGGCTGAGTCGACATTTGAACAGCTCGGTCCTGTTATCGAGCAGGAAGAGCAGCCGATGCAGCCGATAGAGCAGGCACAGCCTGTTATCGAGCCAAAGCAGCCGCAGACATATCTGCATAAAGACGTTACGCAGGAATTTGACAGCCAGCCCGACCAGTGGGTGCCGGCAGACGACGAGGTGCAGTATGAGGCTGAGGCAGAGCCGCAGCCGGTGCAGGAAACTGCCGAGCCTGAGCCTGTGATACCCGATGAGCCGCAGGAACTGCAGGCAGAACAGTCGGAACAGGCAGAGCCGCCTGAGATGGCTTTTGAAGAGGATATGCAGCAGGTCGGCGGCGAAGAGGAAGAAGAGGTCGATTTCGAGACGCAGGCAAGAGAGCTGGGTCTTGATGAAAAGGATATAGAGATGCTGCGCAAAAAGAGAAACGCAGCGACGATAAAGAATCTCTCGAAGATGAAAAAGCAGAAGGCAAAGCGCGGAGAGAACGTTTCGCCGAAGAACAGAGCGAGCCTTAAAGACATAAAGCTCGGTCTGACGGGTAAGATAATACCCAAGACAGAGGAATTTGACAAATCACAGATACCCGACCCGAACACGAGCTATGAGGAGCGCACGGAGTTCCTCACAAAGCGCAGACGCAGAAAGGTCGAAAATTTCAGGCTCGACCCCGATGATGAGGAGATGTTCGGAGAGGACGGAGAGACAAGAAGCCCGTCAAGGTCTGATAAGGAAGAGTTTGAGAGCTTTGAACAGGCTCCCGAGCTGCTGGCGGAGATACTCGAACTGAGAAATTCGCTCAGGCGGAGGCTGACGGTGCTGTTCTTCTCGGGCGTTATATGTGCGCTGCTTGCGCTGGCGAACGATTTCGGAATAGGCTTGCTCAGCTTCCTTGACAGGACACAGTCACCTGCGGTATACACGGTGATAAATGTGATGCTCGGCGCTGTTGCGGTGTTTGAGGGCTACACGGTGCTTGCGGCAGGTGTGAAGAACCTGACCAAAGGCAATGCAGACTGCGATTCGCTTGCGGCGATAGGCTTGATAACGGCGATGATATCGGGGACGATGGCACTGTTTTCGACAGGCTCCGTCGCAGGAAAGTATTATCATATCTATATCAGCGCTGCGATGATAGGACTTGTGTTCAATACCGTCGGCAAGCTGATGATAGTGGGCAGAACAGAAAACAATTTCAGATACATAGCGGGCGCATATGACAGATATGCGGTCAAGACGGTGGAAAACGAGGACGTTGCCGCAAACTTCACACAGGGCTACGTCGAGCAGTACCCCGTTCTTGCAAAGATGCAGAAAACAGAGTTCGTAAAGGGCTTTATGAAAAACAGCTACTGCACCGACGTTTCGGACACGCTGGCAAGAAGGATAAGCCCGATGATACTGCTGTGCGGTCTGCTGCTGGGACTTTTGTCGTTCGTCTGCGACAAGAACCCTGTTACGCCTGTGGACAAGATAATCACCGCACTTGCGGCGTTTGCGGGCACTGTTTCGATGTGCTCGTCGATGGCGCTGATACTTATCGTGAACATTCCGATGACAAAGGCATCAAGGCAGTATCTTCAGCACTCGGCAATAATGCTCGGCTACAACTCTGTTGACGAGTTTGCACAGACGAACTCTGTGCTTGTTGAAGCAAAACAGCTCTTCCCGACGGGAATGGTCGATTTTGTGAACCTTAAAATGCTTTCGACGACGTCGATAGACGAATGTCTGCTTATGGCGGCGAGCCTTTCAAGCCAGGCGGACAGCGTGCTCAAATCGGCGTTCTACAAGATGCTCATGGGCAAGACGGAGATGCTTTATCCCGTTGAGAGCTATATCTACGAGGACGGTCAGGGTCTTTCGGGCTGGATAGAGAACAAGCGTATCCTGCTCGGCACGAGAGAACTTATGGAGAACCACTCGATAGAGGGACTGCCGTCTGAGGCAAAGGAAAAGGAGATAGCAGGCAACAATGTAGCGGTCTATCTTTCGATATCGGGCGTGGTTACCACGCTGTTCGTGGTCAGGGCGCTTGCAAGCCCGTCGATAAAGGGCTGGATGCAGGAGCTTGAAAACGAGGGCATCGTTACTGTTATCAGAACGGTGGACAGCTTCCTTACAAAAGATTTCATATGCAGGGCGTTCGGCGTTGACAAATCGTCGGTCAAGTTCCTGCCTTTCAGATACCACAAGGATTACGACGAGCAGACCGATTATGCACCGAAGGTCGACGCATCGGTGATCTGCAGCGGTCATTTTGAGTCGCTGGCAATGCTTATCCTGGGCGCAAAGAAGCTCAAGGCTGCGGCTGACCTCGGCATAGCTTTCCAGTTCGGCGGTGTAGTCATGGGAGCGCTTTTGTGCCTGATAATGAGCGTAACAGGCTCGTTCTCGCAGATAACGGCATCGGCTGTGCTGGGCTATAATCTGCTGCTTGTGCTGGTATCGCTGATAGTCAACAAGATAAAGAAAGTCTGACATACCTGCCTGTGCGGCAGGCTCAGGCGCATTGCGGAGGTGTGAAAATGAAACTGGCGGCAAAGCTGGCTGCGTGTATGACAGCAGCTGCGATATGTGCGGCTTTGTCGGGCTGCGAAAAGAAAAAGGACACGGACGATTCGTCGGATACTTCGTCGGTCGTTGTTTCCGATTCATCGGCAAGCCCGTCGAAAGTTGAGCTGAAAAGCTATGCTTTCCCTGATTTTCTCAACACTCTCGAAGAGCCTGACCTGCTTTCCCGTGAGGTGTATCAGAGCTTTAACAAAGCGGCGGCGGAGGTCGCTGTGCAGAGTCAGCCGTTCGCGGATCACAGCTGCATCTCAAAGATATCTGATAAGATATATACCTATTCCGAGGGCGGTCACGTCGGCGTTCTGAATATGAGCGGAACGGTCGTTTTAAAGGCGGACAGGTACACCAAGATAACGTCCATATCAAACGATATGCTGGTGTGCTCGTATACGCAGAAAGGAAAGGAAGTTGCTGATTATTACAGGATATTTGACAACGGCTCTGTTGTAAAGACGGAAAGAAAGAGCTTCAATGCCGATCTTATCATGATAAATGAGCTCGTTGACACCGATCAGGCGACGGGCGAGGAATTCAAGAAGTTCGCTATACAGTTTGCAGAGGGAAAGAACGTTGAAGACCCGAGCGGTAATTACCTGTGGGATTCGGCTGAAAAATGCGACCCGCAGAAGATAAACACGGGAAAGACCTACCGTGCGTATTACAAAGTCTCGAACAACGGTGCATCCTATTATATCTGCTTTGACAGCTATTACAACTATGTTATATATGAGGCGTCTTACGCAAGAGTGCGCCTGAAGATAGGCAATGTCAGCGGCGAATGCTATGTGCAGAGCTTTGAGGACTACACGGAGCTGAACAAGATGGTCAAGAGCTTCGGAAAAGCGCCCTCAACGACGATGCCCGACGGCAATGAGTCGCTCGATTATATCCAGATAACTTTCGGTCTCAATTCACCCGACCAGCAGGAGATGACGGTATCGTCTGACGGCTGGTGCCTGGTGGACAACATCACTCACAACAATCAGCCCGATAATAAATATTTTGCGTGCTATGACAAGGACAGCTTCGTGAGCCTTGTGCTGTGGGTGGACGAGGTGCTCTCAAAGGAGTACACGGTCAAAAATTAAAAATCTGTAAATGAAATGCAAGAGCCGCACAGGTTCTTGCATTTTTGTGTGAAAACGGCGTAATTTCGGTTGACAACGGGATATGCTTGTGATATAATAAAAAAGGCTATGACAGGTTTCCTGCATATTTTTCGGAGCAATGCGAATACTCATAGAAAAGGACAAAAGGAGTATGCGTATATGTGCGAAAAAATACAGGAAAACAGTTATGAGCAGGAAAAGCAGATAGGCGAGCTCGGGAGCGTGACGCTTGCGGGCACAGGGCATAATATCCACTGTCTGAACATCATCGGGCAGGTTGAGGGTCACTATGTGCTTTCACCCGAGAACAAGACGACAAAGTATGAGCATGTCATACCTGCGCTGGTCGCTGTGGAACACGACGACAGCATAGAAGGTCTGCTCATAATAATAAACACGGTGGGCGGAGATGTTGAGGCAGGTCTTGCGATAGCGGAGCTTATTGCGGGAATGAAAACGCCGACGGTCTCGCTGGTGGTCGGCGGAGGACACTCGATAGGTGTTCCGCTGGCGGTGAGCGCAAAGCGCTCGTTCATCGTGCCGAGTGCGGCGATGACGATACACCCTGTGAGAATGAACGGCACGGTGCTGGGCGTTCCGCAGACGCTGTCCTATTTTGAAAGGATACAGGACAGGGTAGTGGGTTTTGTCTGCGCAAACTCGGGTATTGCGGAGGGCAGGTTCAGAGAGCTGATGCTTGCACAGGGTCAGCTTGCGGGCGATGTCGGCTCGGTCATCGACGGGCAGACGGCGGTCAGAGAGGGTCTGATAGACTGTCTCGGCGGTCTGAGCGATGCGCTTGGCTGCCTTTACGCAATGACAGAGAGCGCAACAGGATAAACTGCAATTTACTGCTGCTTTTGCAGCGACACATATATACAGACTATTGGGAGGACATAAAATGGGAATGCTTAGTGCCATTTTTCAGGCGATAATACAGGGACTTACCGAGTTCCTGCCCGTTTCAAGCTCGGGACATCTCTCGCTGTATCAGCACTTTACGGGCAACAGCGGTGAGGGTGCACTGTTCTTTTCGGCGGTGCTTCATCTGGGCACTCTGCTGGCGGTGTTCATCGCTTTCAGGCAGAGGATAATGAGAATGATAAAGGAATTCTTCTCGATGTGCGGCGACATCGTACATAAGGAGTTTTCACTGAAAAAGGCGAACGGCGACAGGAGAATGGTCGTTATGATAATCGTTTCGACGCTGTGCCTGCTGCCTTTTGCGATATTCAAGGGCTGGTTTGAATCGGTCGCAGAGGACTCGAGCATTTTTGCAGAGGGCATCTGCTTCCTTTACACAGCGGCTATACTCTATCTTTCGACAAAGTGCATGAACGGCAGAAAGAAAGCAGAGAACATCTCGGGCAAGGATTCGATAATCGTCGGTCTTTTCCAGGGCGTTGCACTGCTGCCGGGCGTTTCAAGGTCGGGCTCGACGATAAGTGCCGGTCTTTTCTGCGGATTTACAAGGCAGACCGCTGTGGAGTATTCGTTCATTCTCGGCATACCTGCGATACTTGCAGGCTGCCTTTCGGAACTGCTCAAGGCTATCAAGGAGCACGCTGATATACAGTGGGGCAACTGCCTGGTAGGCTTTGTCGTTGCGGCGGCTGTCGGACTTGGTGCTATCAAGCTAATCGCTTGGCTGGTAAAGTCGGACAGATTCAGGATCTTCGCTTACTACACACTCGTGCTCGGCGGCGTTGTACTGCTGCTGTCTATCGTTGAGGCAATAAGCGGAAAGCCTATAACTCTCGCATAAGATCAATGCTTTTGGAAAAAAGTCTGGAATTGCATTTCAGGCTTTTTTGCAGTTTTTTATAGCGTATCACGGAAAGGAAAATGTGTTAGAAATGGCGGCTAAAAACACCCCGAACAGTAATGCAAAAAAGAATACCGCTAAAAAATCGGGCACGGCAAAAACGGGTGCTGCGAAGTCTTCGGCTGCGAAAAAGACGGGCACAAAGGCTCAGACCTCGAAAAAGGCGCAGGCTGCGGCTGATGCAAAAAAGGCAGCAAGAGCCAAGGAAAACAGACGATTCTGGTCGTACATACTGTTCTTTATCGGGATCTTCGAGCTGTTTGCAACGTTTATCAAGGGCGACGGACTGTGGAACAAGCTGTACTGCTTCAACAGAGGCGTTTTCGGCATAAGTGTGTTCCTGTTTGCGCCGATGCTCATTTATGTTGCGCTGATGATAGCGTCTGATTACAACAAGAACAAGGTGCTTGCAAAGCTGATAGAAGGCTCGGTGCTGATGCTGCTTTTCAGCGGCGCAGCGCAGATACTGCAGGTCGGCAGCGTTGAGGGAGCATCGTTTCTGCGCAAGGTAGAGTGGCTTTATGACAACGGCGTAAAGCTCAAAGGCGGCGGAGTTGCGAGCGCATTTCTCGGCTGGCCGCTGCTTGCGGCATTCAAACGTGTGGGCGCAGCGATAATCATCATACTTATGGCGTTCACTTTCATAATGCTACTGACGGATATCACCCTGCCGCAGTTCTTCAAGGCTGTGACAAAGCCGTTCAGAAGCGGATACAAGGCTGTCAGCGAGGACAGATATGACAGGGCGGAAAGGGCTGCAGAGAGAAATGAGGCTGCACCCGAAAAGCCCGAAAAGAAACCGAGAAAGGGCGTTCAGCTGCCGCCTGTGAACACGGTTACGAACATGCCGCAGCAAAGACCGCACAGGAGGCTTTTCCGCAAGGGCAAGCCCGATGCGCAGGTGGATTTTGCACGCTATCTTGAACAGGAAAAGAAAGAGCGTGAGCAGGAATACATCACAGACCACAACGAATATGACTTTATGGACCTTGACCCTGCAGGACTGCCGAAGGTAGAACAGCCGCAGGCAAAGGCTGAGCCTGCACAGGAAAAGCCCGAAAAGAAGAACAAGGAACTTGAAAAGATAATCGCAAAGGCTGTTGCAAGGGCGGACAAGTCCGAGGAGGAAAAGCCTGCAGAGCCTGTTCCCGAGCAGCCCGATACCACAGAGGTGCACGTTGAAAAAAGCGGACAGACCACGCTTTTCGAGCAGGAGGAAAAGATACCTGCATACGTTTATCCGCCTGTGGATATACTCAAATACTCAAAGAACGTGATAGCGCCCGAGATAGTTCAGCAGGAGATGAACGAAAAGTCGGAAAAGCTGGTTTCCACGCTGGAGACTTATGCGGCAAAGTCACGCATAGTCGGCATTTTCCACGGTCCGTCGGTAACAAGATACGAGCTTGAACCGGCGGCAGGCGTAAGAGTAAACAAGATAACGGGACTTTCGGACGACATAGCTCTTAACCTTGCGGCAACGAGCGTGCGTATCTCGCCTGTTCCCGGAAAGGCGTGTATCGGCGTTGAGGTGCCGAACACGAACAGAGAAATGGTATCGCTGCGTGAGCTTATCGACAGCGAGGAATACAGAAATGCAAAGGGCAAGCTGACATTTGCGGTCGGCAAGGACATCGAGGGCAACATTGTCATTGGTGATATCGCAAAAATGCCGCACCTGCTCGTTGCAGGTACAACAGGCTCCGGTAAGTCGGTGTTCACCAACTCGATAATACTGAGCATTCTGTATCACGCATCGCCCGATGAGGTCAAGCTGATACTTATCGACCCGAAGAAAGTTGAGTTCCCGATATACAACAATATCCCGCATCTGCTCATACCTGTTGTGACAGAACCCCTGAAGGCGGCAGGTGCGCTGGGCTGGGCGCTGAATGAAACTATCAAGCGTTACAACAGGCTCGAGGCTAACCACGTAAAGAGCCTGCACGAATACAACTCGCTCATCAAGAACGAGCGCAAAAAGCCTGAGGGCGAGCGCAACGAGGAAATCGCCAAGCTCGATATACTGCCGCAGATAGTTATCGTCATAGACGAGTTTGCGGATCTGATGATGGCGGCAAAGAGCGAGGTAGAGGATACCGTCTGCCGTATCGCACAGATAGCAAGAGCGGCAGGCATACACATGATAATCGCAACGCAGTCGCCGAGAAAAGACGTTATCACGGGACTTATCAAGTCGAACATCCCGTCGAGAGTTGCGCTGAGCGTATCGAGCATAATGGACTCGAGAGTTATTTTTGACTACGGCGGAGCTGAAAAGCTGCTCGGCAACGGCGACCTGCTGTATAAGCCTGTGGGCATGCGTGACCCGATGAGAATACAGAGCGGTTTTGCAAGCACAAAGGAAATAAACGCAGTCGTTGATTTCCTCAAGAGCGAGCAGCCGACGCAGTATGACGAGGAAGTTATGAACGGCGTTGAGGAGAATATCCCGCAGCCTAAGGGCAGCTCGGGTGATGATTCATCGGGCGGCGGAGATGTCGTTGTAAACGCTGACGACGACCTGATAGATCAGGCAATATCCATTATCGTGCAGACAGGACAGGCATCGACCTCGTTCCTGCAGAGAAAGCTAAAGCTCGGTTTTGCAAGGGCAGCACGAATAATGGACGAGATAGAGGAAATGGGCGTTATCGGTCCGCAGGAAGGCTCAAAGCCGAGACCTGTGCTGATAAGCCAGCAGGAATGGCTTGAAATGAAAGCAAGAAGATAAAAAGGAGTGTGAGAACGTGCGGCACGGCAGAAAAAACTTAAAGGGCGGCTCGGACTCACAGACTCTTATCTGGATAGGTGTCGGGCTGATAGCGGCGGCACTTGTGATACTCGGTTTTCTGTTCTTTTCGTCAAAGGGAAAGAATGACAGCAGTTCGCAGAGCGAAAGCTCATCGCAGAAAACGGCAGAGAGCAGTTCACACAGCACAAGCGAGACCGTCACCACAAAAACAGATGCGTCAAGTGATGCGCCAAAGCAGACCGAAAGCACATCGGGCAAGGCGGAAAGCAAGCTTGAAAGCTCGGCGCAGATGCAGGTGCATTTCATTGATGTGGGACAGGGCGACTGCACGCTGATAACCAGCGGCGGTGAGGCAATGCTCATCGACAGCGGCGAGATGGACGACAGCAACAAGGTGATTGGTTACGTCAAGGCGCTGGGCGTGAGCAAATTCAAGTTCATCGTAGTGACACATCCGCACACTGACCACATGGGCGAGATGCCCGATATTTTAAAGGCTTTCAAGACGGAAAAGTTCATAATGCCGAAAGTGCCCGACAGCATGACACCGACGATAATGCGGTATGAAAAGATGCTCAAACAGGTCAAGGCGCAGGGACTTACGGTGACGTGGTCGGGCGATGAGACCTATAAGCTCGGAAGCGCAGAGGTAAAGACTTTCACGCCGAAAAAAGCGCAGGAAGACCTTAACAACTACTCGACGCTGGTGAAAGTCAGCTGCGGCGGCAGGTCGGTGCTCATCACGGGCGACTGTGAAAAGGCAGAGGAAGAGGACATAATGTCGCAGGGATTTGACCTCAGGGCTGATGTGCTCAAGGTCGGACATCACGGCAGCTATAAAGGCTCGGGATATGAGTTTCTTGAAACGGTCGTGCCGCAATATGCGGTGATATCGTGCGGAAAGGACAACGATTACGGTCACCCGCACGATGCGGCGATGAAACGCCTGAAAAAGAAAGTCAGGAACATTTACATAACCAGAGACAACGGAACGGTCGTGTTCGACTGCTCGGGCAGCGGTATAACCGTTAAAACGCAGAGGTGACGCAAATGGGCGGAGAAATGACTGTTGACAGGATAGAAAAGGTAAAGAAGGGCTATGTTATCGCAGGCGAACACCTTGGCGAGCTTGTCGTTGTGAATGTCAGAAAGCTCGGCGGTGCAAAAGAGGGCGACATCATCTATGTCGAAGACGGCAGGGTGACGGTGCTCGAAGAAAAGACAAGGCTGCGCCGTGAGGAGATAATAAAGCTGCAAAAGGAATTGTCTGACTAAAGGAGTGCGGACGGTATGAACAAGGATCTGTTTACGCTTATAAATGAAAAGCTTTCGTCGTTCTCGAAAGGACACAAGCTTATCGCAAATTATATGGTCGCTCATTATGACAAGGCGGCATTCATGACGGCGCAGAAGCTGGGAAAGACTGTCGGTGTGAGCGAATCGACGGTGGTGCGCTTTGCGACGATGCTCGGATATGACGGCTATCCTGCGCTGCAGAAGGCTTTGCAGGAGATGATGCGTTCAAGGCTGACGGCTGTTCAGCGCATAGAGGTCACAAGCGACCAGATGAGCGGCGAGGACGTGCTCGAAAGGGTGCTGAGCCAGGACATCGAAAGGATAAGGCGCACGCTCGAGGAAACTTCAAAGGAAGATTTCGGCAAGGCGGTCGACCTTATCACCTCGGCGAACACGATATATATTGCAGGAACGAGAAGCTCGGCATCTATCGCTGCTTTTTTGAACTACAATCTGTCGCTGATTTTCCCGAGAGTCAAGCTGGTGCCGTCGACGACGACATCGGAGCTTTTTGAAAAGATAATGCACATCGACGAAAGGGACATCATGATAGGTTTCTCTTTCCCGAGATATTCAAAACAGACGGTCAAGGCGCTTGATTTTGCAAAGCACAACGGCGCAAAGGTCATTGCGATAACAGACAGTGCAAGTTCGCCTATCGCAAAGTATGCCGACAGCCTGCTGCTTGCACGCAGCGATATGGCATCGTTCATGGACTCGCTGGTCGCACCGCTGAGCCTTGTGAATGCGCTTGTTGTGGCTGTTTCGATAAAGAATCGTGACAAGGTCTCGCAGACGTTTGAAAAGCTCGAACAGGTGTGGGACGAATATGACGTTTACACAAAGAGCGGAGAAGATGACAGATGAGCAGTGACTGCATTGTTATCGGCGGCGGAGCAGCAGGACTTTTCTGCGCTGTGCAGCTGGCACGGCTCGGAAAGAGCGTGACTGTCATCGAGCATATGGAGTGCTGCGGAAAAAAGCTTGCGATAACGGGCAAGGGAAGATGCAACGTCACAAACGACTGCGATGCGCAGACCGTGATGAACAATATTCCACGCAATCCGAGATTTATGTTCTCGGCGCTTGGCGGCTTTGCACCTGCGGACACAAAGGCGTTTTTTGAGAGCCTCGGCGTTGAACTGAAAACGGAAAGAGGCAACAGGGTGTTCCCTGTGAGCGACAGCGCAAAGCAGATTGTCTCTGCGCTGGTGGGCGCTGCAAAAGATGCAGGCGTAAAAATAGAATTTGATGAGGCGCAGAGCCTTATCATAGACGGCGGCGCTGTTAAGGGCGTAAAGTGCAGGTCTGGAGAGCGCTTTGCAGGCAGTGTCATTGTTGCGACGGGCGGAAGGTCTTATTCAAAGACAGGCTCGACGGGCGACGGCTACAAATTCGCAAAGCAGGCAGGACACACGGTCACGCCGATAACTCCGTCACTTTGCCCTGTGGTGACCGCAGAGCACGAGGAATGTGCGTCGGCAATGGGACTTTCGCTGAAAAACTGCACGCTCTCGCTTTTTGAAACGGGAAAGAAAAAGCCGATATTCAGTGAGCTTGGCGAGATGCTTTTCACGCATTTCGGACTTTCGGGTCCGCTGGTGCTGTCGGCGAGCGCACACATTGCACAGCCCGAGAAAAAACAGTACAGATTTGAGATAGACCTGAAGCCTGCGCTGAGCGAGCAGCAGCTCGATGCACGCTTGCTGAGAGACTTTGCCGAGTTTGAAAACAGGGAGTTCCAGAACAGCCTTGTCAAGCTTTTGCCTGCAAAGCTCGTGCCGATAATCGTTGCACGCTGCGGCACAGACCCGCAGAAAAGGGTCAACCAGATAACGAGAGAGGAAAGGCAGACGCTTGTGCGCACGCTCAAACATCTTGATTACACACTTTTGCGGCTGCGCCCGATAGAAGAGGCGATAATCACAAGAGGCGGCGTGAAAGTCAGCGAGATAGACCCGAAAACTATGGGTTCAAAGCTGTGCGAGGGACTTTACTTTATCGGTGAGGTGCTCGATGTTGACGCTTATACGGGCGGTTTCAATTTACAGATAGCTTTTTCCACGGCGCACAGCTGCGCTGTCAATATACCATAAGTAACAAGTACGAAAGGAATGCTTTGATATGAAAATAAACGTTGCTCTTGACGGACCGTCGGGCGCAGGCAAATCGACGATTGCAAAGGCGGTCGCTAAAAAGCTGGAGTATGTTTACGTTGACACGGGTGCGCTTTACCGCACGATAGCGTATTATGTGATCTCGACCGGCGTGGACACCAAAGACGAGACGGCTGTTTGCGCTTGCCTTGACAAGATAAATGTCAGCCTTGAATACATAGGCGGCGCTCAGCACGTTATGCTGAACGGCGAGGACGTTTCCGACAAGATAAGAACGCCCGAGATATCAATGGGCGCTTCTGCGGTGTCTGCGATACCGAAGGTAAGAGAGTTCCTGTTCGGCTTGCAGCAGGATATCGCAAAGAAAAACAACATCATCATGGACGGCCGTGACATCGGAACTGTCGTGCTGCCGAATGCGCAGGTCAAGATATTCCTCACGGCGACGGCTGAGGAGAGAGCGAACAGGCGCTTTAAGGAATTGCAGGAAAAGGGCGACCCTTCGACCTATGAGCAGGTGCTCGAGGACATAAAGCAGCGTGATTACAACGACACGCACAGGGACATCGCACCGCTGAAAAAGGCAGACGATGCCGTTGAGGTCGATTCGACAAAGCTGACACTCGACGAGGTCATCGACGAGATAGTCAGGATAATCAAGGAAAAGACCTCGGGCGGCAACGGCGGCGACAGCGAGGACAAGGGCGAGGGAAAGGCGAGCCTGCGTGCATCGAGAGAGCTTATGCCAGTGCGCCCGATAAAAAAGAAAAAGCCGACTTTTATCAAGCTGTTTTTCTATAATCTGCTCAGATACCTGACGCTGTTTGCTTACCATTGCTATTACAACATAAAATGGGAGGGTAAGGAGAACGTGCCGAAAGACGGCGGAAACATCTTCGCATCGAACCACAGGAGCTATCAGGACCCCGTGTTCACGGCGCTCGGCTGCCGTGTGCCGCTGTCATACATGGCAAAGGAAGAGCTTTTCCACAAGAACGTGTTCTTCACGGGCGTCATCAAGCTGTTCGGCGCTTTCCCTGTGACAAGAGGAAAGGGCGATATGCAGGTCATCGACACGTCGATCGAAAAGCTCGAAAAGGGCAGGAACCTTGAGATTTTCCCCGAGGGAACACGTTCCAAAGACGGCAAGGTAGGCAAGGGCAAGACGGGCGTTGCGCTCATCGCCGCTGTTGCACAGACCAAGGTCGTTCCCGTGGGCATAAACTTCCAGGGCGAAAAGCTCAAGTTCAGAAGCAAGGTGGTCGTTCGCTACGGCAAGCCTATCATTCCGTCTGAAATAGGAGTCACAGGCACAAATGCTAAAGATTTGAAGAAGATCAAGAACGAAATAATGAAAAGCATAACCGAGTTGGTGCATTAAATGTTAACAAAATGTAAAATTTCTGTCGCAGCTACCGCAGGATTCTGTTTTGGTGTAGACAATGCCGTAAAAATAGTGTATAATGAGTTAGATAACCGAAAGAATGTCGTGACGCTCGGACCTATCATCCATAACACCGATGTTGTGGAGGATCTGCGCTCAAAAGGCGCATCGCCCGTTGAACTTGACGAGGTGAAGCAGGGTCAGACCGTCATCATCAGATCTCACGGCGTGGGGCTTGATGTGTACCAGAAGCTTGAACAGATAGGCGCAAGGATAGTTGATGCTACCTGCCCGTTCGTTGCAAGGATACACAAGATAGCCGCAGAAAAGTCGGCTGAGGGCTGTGCGGTGCTCGTCGCAGGTGACGGAGAACACCCCGAGGTAGTCGGGATAATGGCTCACTGTCAGGGCGAGAGCTACGCATTTGAAACGCCTCAGCAGCTGCAGATGCTCGTGCAGACGCACGAACTTGCAGACAGACGGTGCGCCGTGCTTGCGCAGACTACGTTCAACAAAAAGACGTGGGAGGAGTGCGCAGCGCTTGCAGGGCAGATACTGCCGCAGGCGGAGATATTTGATACGATATGCAATGCTACGGGGGAACGTCAGCGTGAGGTCGAAAGGCTTGCACAAAG
>CAMYUO010000010.1 GCA_947302065.1 uncultured Clostridia bacterium
GACAGCATCTACCCGTTCTCGCTGGTCGATATGCCAAAGAACAGCTCGCTTATCGACGTCGGCACGGGCGCAGGCTTTCCGTCCTGCCCTGTGAAGATATGGCGTGACGACCTGCGTCTGACGCTCGTTGACAGCCTGCAGAAAAGAATAACTTTCCTTGCGCAGCTTTCCGACTCGCTGAGTCTGGGTGCGACCTGCATACATTCAAGGGCGGAAGACCTCGGAAACAATGCAGAGTTCAGAGAAAAGTTCGATATCGCCACCGCAAGAGCCGTCGCAAACCTCGCAGACCTGTGTGAGTATTGCCTGCCGTTCGTCAAAGTCGGCGGAAAATTCGTCGCACTTAAAGGCTCGGGCGCAGAGGAAGAGCTGAAAGAGGCAAAAAATGCGATAAAAACGCTCGGCGGAAAGATAGCGCAGACCACAGAGTATGCGCTGCCCAACGGCGACGGCAGAACGCTCATCGTCATTGAGAAAACGAGCGAAACACCCGACAAGTTCCCGCGCTCATCAGCGCAGATAAAGAAAAAGAGCCTTTGACAAACGCATTGTTATGTGGTATAATACATACTATGTTTATGTGATTGGTATTTACTGTGCATTTCTGTTATCCTCTCGATGTTGTTGAGGATATTCTCTTGGAAGTGCTATTCTCCAGACTCTCTCTTAGACTCTTACTAATTTTTCGTTACAGGGGACCATTAACTTTTCAAGTCCCCTGTGGCGAAAAATCAATAAAAGGTTTAGGAAAGGGGTCTGGGGGACAACCCTTCTCCAAAAGGGTTTCCCCCAACGATACCGAAAGGATAATACAAATGAACAATATATTTGACACGCACTGTCACTATGATGACCACTGGTTTGATGAGGACAGGCAGGAGGTGCTTGACAGGGTACTTGGCGACGGCTCGGTGGTTAGCTTTGTCAATCACGCAGCGACCGACGAGGCATCGGCGCTGTTCGGAATAGAAAATGCAAAAAAGTACAGAAACTACTATACATCTGTCGGCTTTCATCCCGAGTTTGCGAGCGTGCTGCCGCAGGACTGGGAAGCAAAGCTTGCTGAGCTTTACGAAAAGGCAAAAGCAACGGGCAAGCTCACAGCAATAGGCGAGATAGGGCTTGACTATCACTATGATGGATACGACAGGGACAGGGAGATCGAGGTCTTTGAAAAGCAGCTCGTCTTTGCTAACGAAAAAGACCTGCCCGTCATCGTGCACTCCCGTGATGCCTCGCAGGATACGCTCGACCTGCTGAAAAAGCACGGCTCACGAGGCGTTATACATTGTTTTTCAGGCTCTGCCGAGGTCGCAAAACAGGCGCTCGCAATGGGCTTTTACATAGGCTTTACAGGTGTGCTCGCATTTAATAATGCCAAAAAAGCGCTCAAAGCGCTCGAGGTCGTGCCAATGGACAGGCTCGTGCTTGAAACGGACTGTCCGTATATGGCACCGCCGCCGTTTCGTGGTCAGCGCTGCGAAAGCCCGATGATCGCAGAGGTCGTTAAGGTCGTCGCCGCACAGAAATGTCTGACCGAACAGCAGGTTTGTGACCAGACCTGCGAGAACGCAAAGAAATTGTATGGAATAGAATTATAACAGGTTTTTTCGTCCACCTTTTTCTCGTAAAAAAGGTGGCGGGTCAAGGGCAGCGCCCTTGTCGCCGTCCGCAGACGGCGAAACGCCCCGTGCCGACAGGCGCTCCGCAAAGGGTGAATTTAAAAACAGTCCGGTGGACTGTTTTTAAAGAGGGAACGCCCTGCAAGAGAGGGCGTTCCTTTACCCTGTGGTAACGTCGGCTGCCTCAAACCCTATGGGTTTGACTTTCAAATCGCAAACCAACCGACCTCAGTCGGCAATAATATACAAGGACAGGATAACAATGCTTGAAAAACTCTATATTGTGATACCTTGCTACAACGAGGAGGAAATGCTGCCGATAACGGCGAAAGCCCTGCTCGAAAAGATGCAGACGCTCGTTGATGAGGGCAAGGTACACCCTGACAGCAAGGTGATGTTCGTCGATGACGGCTCAAAGGACAAAACGTGGGAAATAATCACAAAGCTCCACTCGATACCGTTTTTCACGGGCGTAAAGCTGTCACGCAACAAGGGTCACCAGAACGCCCTGCTCGCAGGAATGATGACCGCAATACAATATGCTGATCTAATAATCTCTATGGACGCCGACCTTCAGGACGATATCGGTGCGATAGACGGATTCCTTGAGAAAAGAGCCGAGGGCTGTGAGATAGTCTACGGCGTGAGAAGCTCCCGTGAAAAGGACACCAAGTTCAAGCGTGGCACAGCACAGGGCTATTACAAAATGCTCTCCCGCATGGGCGTTGAGATAACATATAACCACGCAGATTACCGCCTTATGAGCAAGCGTGCCGTTGAAGCGCTCGCCGAGTTCAAAGAGGTCAATCTGTTCCTCAGAGGTCTTGTGCCGATGGTCGGCTTTAAAACCGACATCGTGACCTATGTGCGCAACGAGCGTCAGGCAGGCGAGTCAAAGTATCCGCTCAAAAAGATGATAGGCTTTGCTATCGAAGGCATAACCTCTATGTCGATCAAACCGATAAGATTCATCACGTTTATCGGTTTTCTGATATTCTTCGTGTCGATCGTCCTGCTGGTGAAGTTCCTTATCACTTGGGCGATAGGCAACACCGTTCCCGGCTGGTCAACGATAGTTATCTCGATATGGGCTATCGGCGGACTGCAGCTGCTCTCTATCGGAGTCATCGGAGAGTATATCGGAAAAATATATCTTGAAACTAAGGCTCGGCCTAAGTATATAATCGAAACTGATCTTGAAGAAAAAGGAGACTGAAACCATGCCAGAATTTAAAGTTGAAAATTTACAGGAGAGCGTTGAGAAGATCGACAACTCCGAATTTGTCAAGGCTATCGAAGCAATGAGAGCCGATTACACGGACGACAACAAGAACGACGTTATGAACAGAGCTGTTTTTGACGTTACATATTTCGTTCCCGCTTTCAGAGATGAAGGTTCATCTCTGACACAGGGCAAGGATGAAAGACTTTCTTTCTCGGAGCAGAGACAGGCAAGATTCGTTCTGCTCGAAAATCCTCAGGGCGAAAAGTATATCCCTGCTTTCACAGACCACGAGTCGCTGCTCAAATTCAGAAACGAGCAGGCTCAGGGCGCACAGGGATTCATCATGTCTTTCCCTGACCTCGCAAGCGTTGTTGAGGTTTTCCCGAACATCGCAGGCTTTGTTATCAACCCGTTCACTCACAACCTGCCGTTCGCTAAGGAATTCGTTGCAGAGATAAAGAAAAACATCGTCGCTCAGATGGAAAAGATAGAAGCAGAGCAGAAAAAAGCCAACATAACTATGTCCACAAACAACGAATAATAATTATCTGTTCATACAGCGACTGTTGACAAAGTGCTTTTATCGTGTTATACTATTAGTTAAAGAAAATGACCAATAGTTTTCTGTTGTAAAGGAGTCGTATCTAAAATGGCGGATAAAAAGGAACTCGACCGAGTCAATCGCGTCGCTGACCTGATAGACCGATATTATCAGTTTGAAGACGCTGTTGATGTCAATAAACAGAATATTGAGTACCTCAAAACATATATCCACGACGGTGACTATGTTGAGCAGAACTTCGATATGAAGAGCAAGTTCCTGCGTGATATCGCTATTTCCGCAGGCGTGGCTGTCGTTGCGTTCGCAGTCGGCCTGTTATTCACGAACCTCATCATCGGCGGAATAATCGGCGTTGCCGCTCTGATCGTGTGCATAATCGTGTTCAAAGCGATCGCTACGGCAAGGCTCAACGCCAAAAAGCAGGAGCAGGTCGAGGTAAACACGGGAATCACCGAGCAGATAGAGGTGCTTGAAAAGCGTACAAAGCAGATGGAAAAACAGCGTGAAGACTATAAAAAAGGTCTCGAATCGAGGCTGGATTTCCTGTCTGTCGATTATATCGGCAATATCGGTACCGTCAAGGAGTATCTTGAAAAAGGCGAGGCAGAGACCTGCGAGGACGCTGTTGCACTGCTTGAGCAGAATATGATGATGGCAAAGCTGAGCGATGCGATGAACAAAAGTGCAAGAAAGCCGCTGGATATGGACTATAACCAGCAGAAAGAAAAGTTCGGCGACCCGCTTGCCGCTATCAAAGAAAGACGCAAAAAGAAAAGAAACTAATATTAAAAGCCTTGGATTTCACTCCAAGGCTTTTTTGTATGCTTGCTGCACAGCTGGGGGAAACCCTTTTGGAGAAGGGTTATCCCCCAGACCCCCTTCCTAAACCTTTTAAAGATTTTCGGCTGACGGGAGTTTTACTCCCGCAAGCCGAAAATGTCTAAGAGTTCAGAAAAGAGAGTGTGAGAAAAAACCTCCCAAGAGAGTGCCCTCAACAGTATAGCAGGTATACCTAAAACCAATACACATTTGTTTACACCTTAATTCTGTACGATTGGAAAGACCTCTTGAAAGTGTCATCTTCAAATCTCACCCTGAGCCTTAGTCAAAAACAGGCATATGGGTCTATTTTTGTGCCCATATGCCTGTTTTTCATTAAAAGTTTTAGGGGTGGGGTTTGGGGATGCGACAGAGTAACCGTTACCACGGTTACTCCCGAGAGAATGGCAACGCCATTCTCGGCTTTATTCAAAAGGGTCCTCCCCAATCATTACAGCAATGGTGCAAATGGTTTCAAAACAGCGGAGGTGAGCTTGCTGAACAGCGAGCGTGACTCGATATCATCATAGGTTATCTCGTCGCAGCTGTTTTCAAACATATCGAGCATATCCGCCTTTATATCAGCGATACAGCTTGCATTGCGGACATAGGTCGCACACTCAAAGTGCAGATAAAGGCTTCTGAAATCGAGGTTTATCGTGCCGACAACAGCGGTGTCATCGTCAGAAACGAAAGTCTTTGCGTGGATAAAACCCGGCTGGTATTCATAAATGCGAACGCCGAGGTCCATAAGGTCTTTGTAGAACGACTTGGTGATGCAGTGAACATACCACTTATCGGGAATCCTCGGGGTGATGATGCGCACGTCAACACCGCTTTTTGCAGCGTAGCCAAGCGCAGTTATCATCTCGTTGTCCGGGATAAGATAAGGCGTGGTGATGTAAATATAATCATTTGCGTTGTTGATTATGTCCATGTAGACAAGCTCGCCGACGTTCTCGTCGTCAAGCGGAGAGTCGCCGTAAGGAATGATTATGCCGTCGGTCAGCGGGTACTGCGCCTCATCGGGTCGGTAAAGCTCGCATCTGGTGCGCTCGCCCGAAATGACGTCCCACATCTGAATGAACATCATCGTGAAATTCCACACAGCCTCGCCTCTGACGAGGATAGCGTTGTCTTTCCAGTGACCGAAACGTGTCTTCTGATTGATGTATTCGTCGGCAATGTTCACACCGCCCGTGATGCCGACGTTTCCGTCAACAACAAGTATCTTTCTGTGGTCACGGTTGTTCTGGACTGACGATATCATCGGTCTGAACGGGTTGAAAACCAGCGTTTTTATGCCTTTTTCAGCCATTTTCTGTTTGTATCTGAAAGGCAGGGTGAACTGGCTGCCCATTCCGTCATAGATAAGGCGCACTTCAACGCCCTGCGAAACTTTTTCAAGCAGCACCTCAACGACTTCCTGCCACATCTTGCCGTCGTCAATGATGAAATACTCCATAAAGATGAACTTTTTCGCCTTGCGAAGCTCTTCGAGCATAACAGCGAATTTGGTCTCACCAAACGGCAGATAGACCGCCGATGAATTGCGGTAGGCAGGGTAGCCGCCGAAATGGTCGATGTACTTGACCATTTTTTCAAAGTCACGGTTTTCCGCAGCTATCTGCTGCAGCAGCGACCTGTCGGTCTTTAAATACTTCTTGGTCTCCTCGCATTTTTTCGAGTAGTTCATTTTAAGACGTCTTGAAGAATACTGATTGTTGAGTATCAGATAAAGCACCGACGTGAACACGGGGACTGCAATAAGCGGCACTATCCACGCCAGCTTGTATGCAGGGTTCTCGTTGGTGTTGATGATGACAAAGCCGAGGAATATCGCAAGCCACGAAAAGACGATGCGCTCATAGGTCGACATCCAGCTCAGCGTCGTAAATGTCAGCAGGATAAGCGAAAACTGCACAAGCAGCAGCATGATTATTGTTGTTTTCTTGGAAAAAGCGATACGTATCAGCTTTTTAGGCTTTTTCTTCGGACGAGGCTGCGTCTTGTCCGCATTGTGTATAGTCTTCACTTTCTCCCCCCATTCTATTTTTTCTCCCACCATATTATAACACTCAAATTGACTTTTTGCAAGCATTTGCGCCGTTTTCGCAGTTATATTAAGTTTTGGCGCAAAAAGACTGTATTATTCAACAAAAACAGTTGCAATCCGTAAAAAATCATTGTATAATATTCATATGCAATGAAAGGAGAAACTGCGATGCAAAAAAAGTTTTACATAACAAAATGCAGTGAGAAACTCGAATCTGCGCCGCCTGTGACCGACAGATTCAAGCAGGTGGAGCATCTCAACGAACTGCTCGACCTCGGCTGGCGGATAAAAGAGCTCAAGGTCGAAAACTGCGACACATATTTTATTCTGGAAAAAGAGGATAAGAAGGCGTAGAAAGGAGCTTTTCAATGGCTTATCTGCTTGGAATAGACTGTGGAACGAGCGGAACAAAGACAGTCCTGTTTGACGAAAAAGGCGTGGTCATCGCCTCAGCATCGGCGGAATATCCGCTCTATCAGCCGCACAACGGCTATGCCGAGCAGGACACTGAGGACTGGAAAAAGGCAATGCTCAGCACGATAGGCGAGGTCATCGCAAAAAGCGGCATAGACAGCGCAGACATCGCAGGCATCGGGCTTTCGGGTCAGATGCACGGGCTTGTTATGCTCGACAGCGGCGGCAATGTCCTGCGAAAGTCAATAATCTGGTGCGACCAGCGCACGGGCGAGCAGGTCGATAAGATGAACGAGCTGTGCGGCGAAAAGATAGCCGAGATCAGCGCAAACCCTGCGCTCACAGGCTGGACAGCCGCAAAGATACTCTGGGTGCGTGACAACGAGCCACAGGTCTATGAAAAGTGCAGGCACATACTTTTGCCGAAGGACTATCTGCGCTATGTGCTCACGGGCGAGCTTGCCACAGAGGTGTCTGATGCGAGCGGAATGCAGCTGCTCGATGTAAAAAAACGCTGCTGGTCGGGCGAGCTGTGCGAACTGCTCGGCATAGACAAGGGCTTGCTTGCGCCTGTTTACGAGTCGTGCGAGGTCACGGGCAGGGTAACAAAGCAAATTGCAGAGCAAACGGGTCTGAAAGAGGGCACGATAGTTGTGGGCGGTGCAGGCGATAACGCCGCAGCTGCGCTGGGAACGGGAGTTTGCCGGCAGGGCAGGGCGTTCACGACGATAGGCACATCGGGAGTTGTCTTTGCGCACACCGACACGCCGCTTATCGACCCTAAGGGCAGGGTTCACACCTGCTGCGCCGCTGTGCCGAACAGCTGGCACGTCATGGGCGTGACGCAGGCGGCTGGACTTTCGCTGCGCTGGTTTCGGGACAATTTCTGCGAAAGCGAGATGCTCTCGGCAAAGCAGCTCGGCGTGAGCGAATACGAGCTGATGAGCAAGCAGGCAGAGGAGATTCCCGCAGGCTGCGAACGGCTGCTGTATCTGCCGTATCTAATGGGCGAGCGCACACCGCACCTCGATGCAGACGCAAGAGGCGTGTTCTTCGGGCTATCGGCGGTGCACACCAAAAAGCATATGCTGCGTGCGGTAATGGAGGGCGTGGCTTACTCGCTGCGTGACTGTGTTGAGGTATTCAGGGAAATGGGCGTTTCCGTTTCGGATATGGCTGCCTGCGGCGGCGGCGGAAGCTCACCGCTTTGGCGCTCGATGCTTGCAGACCTTTACGGCTGCGGTGTCAAGACGGTCACGAGCAAAGAGGGTCCCGCACTCGGTGCGGCGATACTTGCATCTGTGGGCGCAGGCGTTTACTCATCGGTCGAGCAGGCTTGCGAGACGCTCGTACAGAGCAAGGACATGACACCGCCCGACACCGAAAGGGCAGCGGTCTATGAGCAGTATTATCAGATGTACCGCTCGCTTTACCCTGCGCTGAAAGGCAGCTATCAGGCACTCAAAAAACTATAATACGCACAAAAAAAGGCTCGGTCAGATGACCGAGCCTCTATTATTTTGCAATTATGCAGCCTTTTTGGTTGTTGTGGTGGTCTCCTCGGGAGCCTTTTCAGTTTCCTTTGTGGTCTCCTCAGGCTTCTTTTCATCAGCCTTTGTCTCTGCCGGCTTTGCAGCGCCGATAGTTGTGATAGTGTAGTTCTTGCCATCGTTCTCAACAGCCTTGTCAAGAGACTCCTGCTCCTTGTACAGTGTTACTCTTGCACCGGACTCGTCAACAGCGACCTCAGAACCCTTAACGATCGGGTTTCTCAGCTTGATAAGACCGTATGCTGTAACGTTGCCCTTGTCTGTAACAACGGTAGCAACTACCTGCTTAACGATGTAGCACTTAGCTGATGAGTTAGCTGTAGCCTCGTCATACTCATAGAGCATTGTCTTAGCATCCTTGAATGCAACGCTCTTGATCTTGCCGCCTGCGCTCAGACCGGACAGATAAGTTCTGTCAACAGCCTCATCGGAAGCCTGCTTCTTGATCTTGTCGAACTCTGCATTGAACTTAGCAACGAGATCTGCGTCTGCGTCCTTGCCAAGATACTTAGGAGCGTCGTCACCAACGGTGATCTCCTTTACATAGTAGCCGTCCTCGTCAGGTGTGCCCTCAGGAACAAAACCTGCGTTTGAGAACTTGTTGCTTGCATATGCCTTAACCTTGAATGTGTCGCCTACCTTGAGCTCCTTTGAGGAATCCTCAATGTAGAATCTTACGCCGTCCTTAACTTCCTGCGAGCAGTTTTCGGTGTTGACCTTGCTTGCTCTGAGGTAAGGAACTGCGTTTCTGTATTCGATAGTGATATCCTTGAAGATATCTACCTTTGTCATCTCTGTCAGACCCTCAACGGTGAATTCCTTCTCCATTGTTGCCTTTTCAGCGGTGTAGCAGTTTCCGTCAGAATACTCAACGAATACTGCGCCCTCAGGATCGTTAGGATCAGCATACTGAGCACCTCTGAGTCTTGCGATAACAACTACCTTGTCGCCGTTCTTGAGGTTTTTGTAGTATGTATCCTTGAATGAATATCTTACAAAGCTCTTTGCGCCGGAAGTATCAAGCTCTGCAGAGCCCTTGCCGTCGTTGCCCTCGAACTTGACAGCAACGCCGTCGAACATATCGATCTTTGTACCGCTCTTGAGTCCCTCAACGGTAACTTCATACTCAGCGTTCTCGATCTTGATGTTCTTATCTTCGAGATAGCTCTCGTTGAACTCGAGCTTGATCGTAACGGTATCGTCGTTTTTCAGACCCTTAGCCTTATCCTCACCGTTAACAGTGATCTTCAGGCCTGCGCTCTCGCTGAGCAGTGCGTCACGCATCTCACGAGCTTCCTTGATGTTGCCAGCCTTTGTGTAAGCGTCGAGCAGTTTCTTCTCGCCTACCTCAAAGTAAGGAGACTTGGCATTTTCCTCATCATCTCCCGTAAGGGATGTGTCGCCGAGATAATCGGTCACTTCACCGAGGTTGTAAACGCTGTCGCTGTACTTATTGAGCGTTGCGGAAGCAACTCCGCCGCCGTCTATACCGCTGAACTTGACTTTGATAAGATCCTTTGCATCTATCTTCTGGAATCTGAAGAAGATGTGCTTGATAACAAAGAAACCAACGATGCACACTACAAGCGCAACAGCGATGATGATGATGAGCTTGAGGTTCTTCTTGAAGAAGTTGTCGCCCGTCTTAACAGCTGCGCCCGGTGCACCAAAGCCCGGCTGCGGCTGACCGCCTGCATAGAAATTGTTCTGCTGCGGCTGGAAACCTGTCTGCTGCGGCTGCTGGAATGGATTCTGTGTGTTCTGGGTGTTCTGAGTGTTTACTGTATTTACTGTGTTTACAGTATTTGCAGTAGCCTGAGTGTTCACAGCTGCAGTATTCTGACCTGCGCCTGCTGCACTCTGCTGAGCCTGCATTTCAGCGATGTTTGCTCCGCACCCCAGACAGAACTTGTCATCCGGTCCTAACTGATGACCGCATTTGAGACAAAATTTGATAGTATTCATATCTCTTCCTCCATCAAAAAATTGTTCTTGTCATATCATATATTGTGTCTCCATAGATACTTTGACAGTATAATTATATATTATACTCAAATCGTTGTCAATAAAAATAACGATTTTCATATAAAATACGCAATTTTGACCACCTCCCGTGCTCTTTTTTGTTTATTTGAACAAACTGTGAGACATTTATTTCACCTACCTGTCACAAAAGCAGTTTTTACGCCGTTTGCGCATAGGCTGCGGCGTTTTTGTCAACACTGTCATTGTGCAGAATTTTCAAAGAGGTGAGCAGATGTTCATTGTATTTTTCAGGGCGGTCATACTTTATCTTATCATCGTCGGCGGTGTGCGGCTGATGGGCAAGCGCCAGCTGGGCGAGCTGCAGCCGTCGGAGCTCGTGGTCACGGTGCTTTTATCAAACATTGCGACTCTGCCTGTTGAAAACACGGGCATCCCGATGCTTATGGGCATTATCCCGATATTCACGCTGGTGAGCCTTGATGTGATACTTTCGCATCTGCTCATGCGTTTCAGACCGCTGCGCAAGGCGATGTGCGGCTGTGCAAAAATAGTTATCTCGGGCGGTCGGATAGACCAGAAAGTGCTCAGAGACCTGCGGTTCTCGGTCGATGACCTGATGCAGAGCCTGCGCAGTCAGCAGGTTTTCGACATCGCACAGGTGCAGCTTGCCGTCGTCGAAACGACAGGGCAGATAAGCGTTTATCAGAAACAGCCCTTTCAGCCTGCGACCTGCAAAGACCTGAAAATAAAAGGCGAGAGCGCCGACCCGCCTCAGCTCGTCATCGACAGCGGCAGGGTAGTCGAGGGTGCGCTCACATCGCTCGGCTTTGATGATAAGTGGCTGCAAAGCACCCTTGCGTCAAAGGGTCTGCGCACAAAAGACGTTTTCATAATGACCTGCACCAAAGACGCACAGACGAGCATTATCCCGTTTGAAAGAAAGGCGGCAGGCAGATGAAAAGGCTTGTTATCAGCATTTGCATACTTGTGTTCATCGCAGCGCTCTCGGTCGGCTCGGTCGTTATGATAAAGCTGGGCAACGAGCAGCTCGGCGAGCTTGTGGAAAGCACCGAGCAGGCGTATCTGAGCGGCGGCGACACCAAAAAAGCGCTTGACGAGCTTGAAAGCTTCTGGGATAAGTATTATCTTGCGCTGTCGTATTTTTCTGCCGAGCCGACCATGGCGGATATGACACGGGCAGTAAAAAAGCTGCCCGACCTGTACAAAGCGGGCAGCGATGATTTTCTTGCGGAACTCAATAGTATAAAACACTGGTCAAAGCTGCTGTATGATACGCAGTTTCCCGACCTGTCGTCGATATTCTGAATATTACTCAATAATAACAGGTTTTTCGCCCAGCCTTTTCTCGTAAAAGAAAGGCAAATTGTCCTTCGGACAATCGGGGTCAAGGGCGGCGCCCTTGTCGCTGACCGCAGTCAGCGAAATCCCTTACCTCGTGCGCTCCGCAAAGGGTGAATTTTCAAACAGTCCTGTGGACTGTTTGAAAATGAGGTTTACCACTGCTACGCAGTGCCAAGCCCTGCAAGAGAGGGCGCTCCCTTACCCTGTGGTAACGTCGGTATCCTCAATCCGCATGCGAAAGTGCGGATTGACTCTCCTTGTCGAGTTTATGTTTCGTGGGTTTTTCGGTCGCCAAAATAATCGCATCAAATTGACGAATGATTTTTGACGTATTCCACCGTTTCATCAACTGTCGTGAACGCAAGACCGACCACGGTGTCGGCGCAGCCGTAATAGATAGCTATGCGTCCCGTGTCGGCATCACACAGCGCAGCGCACGGGAAAGTCACGTTCGGCACGTCGCCGACGCACTCATACTGCTCCCTCGGGTTTAGCAGGTAATCTGCACAGCGGTACTTGACCTTCCACGGCTCGTCGGTGTCGAGAATGCAGGCGGAAAAGCTGTAAACAAAGCCGTTGCACGACTGCAAAACGCCGTGATAAAAGCACAGCCAGCCCTCGCTTGTCTCGATAGGGATAGGGCCTGCGCCTATCTTTGTCGATTCCCACGGCATGAACGGCGACATAACGTGGCGGTGCTCGCCCCAGTATTTCATATCGGGCGACTGCGAGATGAACATATCACCGAACGGCGTGTGACCGTCGTCCGACGGGCGTGAGAGCATAACGTATTTACCATTAATTTTTCTCGGGAAAAGCACACCGTTGCGGTTGAACGGCAGAAAAGCGTTCTCGCACTGGTAAAAAGTTTTGAAATCAAAAGTATAGCCGATGCCGATAGTCGGCTGGCGGTTAAAGGCGTTGCACCAGGTCACCCAGAACCTGTCGCCGATAAAGCACACACGGGGGTCGTAGCCGTAGAGCCAGTCGTTGACCTGCTCGGTGGACGGGTCAGCCTGCACAAAATGTATCCTTTCCTCGTCGATGCGCCAGTTTATGCCGTCATCGGAAAAGCCTGCGTGCAGCTGCATCGCACGGCGCTTATCGTCTATCCTGAACACGCCTGCAAAGCCGCTGCCAAACGGCACGACAGCGGAATTGAATATCGAATTTGCGCACTTTACGGCATCACGGGGAATAACGGGGTTTTTGTCGTATCTCCACACGACATCGGTGCAGCCCTGCGGCTTATCCTGCCAGGGAATGTTAGGGATTGCTTGTCCATTAAGAATTTGTACGTTCATAGTTTTCCTCCAGAAATAATGAATAGTGAATAGTGAATAATGAAAAGTGAATAATTGCGGTATCGCCTTGCGGCGATGATTTTGAATATAAGCAAAGCCATATAGAACGCTTTGTCTATATGGCTTTTGGGTTTCAAAGATGTTGTATTTCCCACAACCTGTACACCGCAAAATCACCGGTTTCAAGCGTCAGCGGCGGGTGGGTGCTGACGTACTTTTCCCGTTCGGCAAGATATGCTCTTATCTCGCCCTCCGTCTCAAACAGCTCGTTGTCGTTGAGCGAAAACTGCGGGAAAACGTAAGGCACCTCGTTGTACACGGCGGAATAATAATCTCCGCCCGTATAGGCGTAATCATACCCGAGGAACGTCTTTTCAAGACCTGTCGGGTCAAACTGCGGCTGCGGTATATCCGTTTCGCACAGGATAAGGCGGTACTTGATACCACGCTCCTGCGACGTTTCTATATACTTTCTGATATATTCCGTATCCGTGCAGGCGGCAACTCGGCTGCCCTCGGGAAAATCATAACAAGTCAGCTCGATATGCTCATCATAGAACTGCTCAAACTCCGGGTCATCGTAAAAATACCAGTTTTCGCCCTTTGAATCGCAGCTGTCTATGCCTTTGTATCTCTCGTCCGACTGCCGTCTGACGACAATGCCGTTGCAATACATTCTGTCCTCTTACTTTTTGATGATGTTCTCTATCTCGCCGACACTGTTTTTATCCTTTATCTCGGTCTTATACGCAAGGCGGTGCTCTGTGCCGTCCTTGGTCTTATACAGCGTAGTTTCGGTGAAATACTCGAGCTTGTCGTCCTCATCGAACACAAATCTCACGGCAAAGCCCGTCGCCTCGGTGTCCTTGGGAACAGTCGGATTGACCTTTGAAACGTCATAGACGTGGGTTATCTCTTCCTTGCCGCCGACCTTTTCCATTTTTGCATCGGTTATTGCCGACGGGATATAGGTGAGCATCGTGTCCTGAGTTTTCTTATGGGTATTGGTGCGTGTAAACTTCAGGAACTTATCGTCGCCCTTGGTGTACTGATAATACTTTTCGTTCTGATAATATACGTTGACCTCGCCGTCATTGTACTCGATATTCTCTTTTCCGTCAACGAGCTTCCAGTCTTTATAGACAAGCACGCCGTCTTCATACTTGAACGTAAACGTCTGCTCGACCTTATCGGTATCGGTGTTTGTCATGACTATCTGCGCCGAGTCGAGCTTTTCAAAGTCCTCACGAGCCTGCATAACAAGGTTATCGCCGACTATATCGGGTTTTCCGCAGCCCGAAAGGCAGGCGAGCATACATATGCACAAAATAAGCGCAAATGCCCTTGTTTTCATATCAAACTCAACTCCAGTCTGTTACAGATTCTTGCAGGTCTTTGCGTAGACGATCAAAGCTGCTGCAATCGTGAATATCTGCGACACGGTCGCTCTTACCATAAGTCCTATCGAGAACTTTATGACGTAAAGGTCTATCGAGACGTTTTCAAAGCCGACGTTCTTTCCCCATGCGAGCCAGCCGACATAGTCCTTTCCGTCGCAGATGTAGGCGATGAACCCGCCAAGTATTATGCCCGCCAGCATAAAGAATATGAAAGCGAACGTTCTTTTAAAGTTTTTCATTTACTTTCCCTCTCCCATTTACAAAACAGTTCCTGCCGAACAGCTGGGGGAAACCCTTTTGAAGAAGCCAAAAACGGCAAATCGATCGTGCCTTACGTCATTTGGGACACACAAGAGGACGCTGTTTCAAAGTTGAAGCAAGCCGGTCTTGCAGAGCCTAAAATAGAAACAAAGAACGATGATAATGTTGAAGCAGGAAAAGTCATC
>CAMYUO010000011.1 GCA_947302065.1 uncultured Clostridia bacterium
GCACTCACTGCAAAGGGCGTCGCTGTCACGGGATATACCTATGTAGAACTTGCGCATACTTTCTCAAAGGGCGCCTATACCCGTCTTGCCAAAGTAAGATTCAAGGATGATTTTATCACCAAGATCGGTAAAAACATGTTCAGCTCAAACACAAATCTTACATCCGTTGATCTTGGTTCCAGCATCAAATATATCGGAGCCAGTGCGTTCAGCAGCTGTAGTAACTTCACAGGTTCTGAAAACAACAACAACAAGATAAATCTGAAAAATGTCATTGAGGTCGAAGACTCCGCATTCACAGGCTGTATCACACTTGCAGGTGCAGAGTTCTCATCAAAACTCAAAAAGATCGGAAAATCTGCATTCAATGGCTGTACAAGCCTCAAATCGTTAGAGATCCCTGCTTCGGTAACAAGCATCGGTGCGAACGCTTTCAACGGCAATTCAGCACTTACTTCCGTTAATTTCGCAAGCGGTTCCAAGCTTGCAGTGCTGGGCGATAATGCGTTCAGCAACTGCTCACTGCTTGAAAAGGTATCCGTAGGCAACTCCGACAAAAACACTCTGCCTTCAGGCATAGATACTACACCTGATGCCAAAACAGGAGCTGCCAACCTCGGAAAGAACGTGTTCCAGAACTGTGGAAAGCTTCAGAACTTCACCATCCCTTCTTCGTATAAATATCTTCCGGAGGGCCTGTTCTTCGGCTGTACAACGCTCAAGGACGTAGACCTTTCCAAAGCTACCGAGCTTATTACCATAGGCACGAACTGCTTCATGAAATGTACCGGTCTGATCGAAATGACTCTGCCTGACAGCGTAAAGAAGATCAATCCTCATGCATATGACGGCTGTACACAGCTTAAAACGCTGATCCTGCCTGACGGACTTGAGGAATTTGTCAAGGCAACTTCAAATACACAGACATTTGCAAACTGTCCTGTTCTTTCAATGGCTCCTAAGAGCAAGGCGACATTTAAAAACGGAAAGTATACTCTTGCCGCCAACACTGTTATTATCCCTGATGGCGTAACACATATCACAGCGGGCTGCTTCCTCAACTGCAAAGGTATCACCAAAATCGACCTCAACAACATTGAGACTATCGCAGAGGGCGCATTCACAAACTGCACAGCACTTCCTGATATCACTGTACCTCATGCAGTTACCATATTCCGCAAGAACATCTTCAACGGCTGTACAAACCTCAAAGACGTTAAGTATTCGTCAGCTCTCACCGAGATCGAGGAGTCTGTTTTCTATAATTGTTCTTCACTTCTGACCCTTACTCCCGATAACAAGACAAAGCTCAATAATACGCTCCAGATAACACCGTCCTGCACATCTATAATGGATAGTGCTTTTGCAGACTGCACAAGCTTCAAGTATATCAATGTTCTCGGCGGCGCAGCAAGCAAATTGGCAACAGTGGGCGTAAGAGCATTCTCGGGCTGTACCTCACTCGAGGGTGCGACCACCGACGGTACTTCGAGCACGGAGCTGAAATTCCCGAGCAACGTTGTCGTTATCAGAGATAATACTTTTGAAAAGTGTACGAGCCTCAAGGCTGTTCAGTTCGAGGGAGCTGTCACATCTATGGGCAAATCCGTATTCCAGAACTGTACCGCACTTGAAAAGGTAACAGTAAATCCTACCGTTACCCAGATAGGCGAGTCTATATTCAGCGGCTGCACGAGCCTGAAAGACCTGCCTCGTACAGTTGACAATAAGAGCGCTGTAACTCAGCTTGTAATGATCCCGAAGAACGCATTCCAGAACTGTACCGCACTCACAGTAGTCAATATCACAGAGGCTGCAAATCTTAAGACTATCGACGCAAACGCATTCAACGGCTGCAAGAACATGACCAAGTTCCTTCTGCCTGCAAACGGTAAGGTAAGTACCATCGGTGTAAGTGCGTTCCAGAACTGCACCAGCCTTGCAGTTGTCAACTCTTCTGTATCTGCAACCAAGACATCGTTCCCGACCAGCATCACCAATATCGGAAACTCCGCATTCAACAACACAGCTCTTGTAGATATAACACTTACAAAGCCTAAGGACACTGCATACTACAACGTTCTCGGTGATAACGTTTTTGCAAAATGCGAAAAACTTACTACCGTAAACTTTTCAGGATCCAACCTGACATCGCTTCCTAAGAGCGCATTCGACGCAGATAAGGTCCTCAAGACCGTCAAGCTCCCGACAACACTTGAAACTATCGGCGACAGCGCATTCAACGGCTGTGAGGCTCTGAGCACAATAAATTCCACCACCAAGGGAACAGCTGATCTGCCGACAAACCTCAAGACCATCGGCGCATATGCTTTCCAGAACGCTTACTGCATCTCCAAGTTCATTATCCCTGCAAATACAGATAACATCGACCTGAGCGCATTCAATGCAACTCTTACCTATAAGCCGGAGGATATCGACTCGGGCAAGTATAATCCTCTCAAGGAATTCTCCGTAAATTCCGCAAACCAGAAGTATAAGAGCGTAAGCGGTGTCCTTTATAATAAGGCAGGCACAGAGCTGCTTCGCTATCCTATGATGAAGGAAGGCAAGTCGTTCACTATCCCTGATTCCGTTACAACTCTTATCACAGCATCCATGGGTTCAAACAACAACCTTGAAACTGTCAAGATGGGCAAGAACGTTACACAGATCGACGAATATGCATTCAACAAGATGCAATCCCTGCGTTCTGTTGACTTCGGCACAAACACCACCGTTGTTATGGCAGATAAGGCATTCACCAGTCTGTCCACCAACCCAAAGGTAGTGTTCTACGGAGCAAAGGGTTCAACAGCAGAGACCTATGCAAGCAAGCACAGCAACTATATCACATTTGTTGACAACAACAAGAAGGCTGCTAAGATCACTATCAAGCAGGGTACAGATATCTATACCACCAAAGGCAGCTCGCTCAAGCTTGAAGCCGTCCTTACAACAGCATCAGGCGAGGTAACGACCGATACTATCAAGTGGGTATCAGCTGATACCAATATCGCAAGCATCAGCAACGACGGTACTCTCACACCGAGAGCAGACGGAACAACTACCGTTACCGCAACAACTGCAAACGGTCTGTCCGTTAACGTAAAGGTCAATATCGGCGATCAGGTGACCCGTCTCGCAGGCACCGGCAGATATGCTACCGCAGCTGCGATCTCCAAGAGCGGCTATACAACTGCTAAAACAGTAGTTCTCGCTTACGGCCTCAATTCCGCAGACGCACTCGCAGGTGTTCCGCTTGCAAAGGCATACAACGCACCTATCCTTCTTACAACGACCAAGAGCCTCCCTGCTGAGACTCTCGCAGAGATCAAGCGTCTCAAGGCTACAAACGTTATAATCCTCGGCGGCGTGGGCGCTATCAGCGCAGGTGTTGAGCAGACTCTCAAGAACAACGGTCTTACAACACAGCGTATCGCAGGCTCTACAAGATTTGAAACAGCTACCAAGATCGCTGAAGAGCTCGCTAAAAAGAACAGCAATAAGCCATCCGAGATATTCTTCGTTTACGCATTCAACTTTGCAGATGCACTTTCTGCAAGTACAGTTGCAGCAGTAAAGGGCGCTCCCGTTATCTACCTTAAAACAAACGGCGCAATGGATAAGGAGACCGCTGCTTATCTTGCAAGCGTAAAGGGCTCCGTTAAGAAGGCTTATGTCATCGGCGGTACAGGCGTTATCAGCAACCCGATGATGAACAGCGCAGCAGCAGCTCTCGGCCTCAAGAGCGGTTCTACAGTAACGAGAGTATTCGGTGCAAACAGATATGCGACCTGCGTTCAGGTAAACAAGACGTTTGCTAATTATCTCTCGGGTACATCACTTTGCATCGCAACAGGCGCAGATTTCCCTGATGCACTTGCAGGCGGCGTGTTCGCAGCTAACAAGAACGCACCTCTGTTCCTCGTGAACAATAAGGTCAAGACTCTTGATGCTGCACAGACCGCATACCTCAAGGAAAAGAAGGCTAAGAAGTTCTTCGTATTCGGCGGCGTCGGTGCAGTTTCCGAAAACACCGTTAACCTCGTAAAAGCAGTAAAATAATATATCTGCATCTCAAAGCCCGCAGGAATGATCCTGCGGGCTTTTTGTCTCTGTTTACCGCTTTTAATAGCTAAATATGTTAAAAAAATGCGTATAATTTGCAAAAAACTGTTGAAATTGTTCAAAGGGTGTGGTATAATGTATTTTACATTACAGGTAAAGTATCTCAAAGATATCATATACCGAGGAGGAAAAAACGCTATGAAAAAAAGGATACTTGCAGGCGTATTGGCACTGCTTATGGCCGCATCGGCAATGCCGATGAGCGATTTTGCAGACTTCATCCCTGATATGTCCCTGACAGCTTCAGCCAATGAGCAGGAGGACGATTTCAAACCATTTTCCGGCAAGATAGAAGATGGCATGAAATTGTCTTATGCCGGAAAGTTCGATGAGTATGGCACGCCGTATCTGTCAATAACCGTGCAGGATGCGGATATCTTTACTCGTCAGGATGCTACGATAACTATCAATACAAACTGTCTCAAGCAAGCTATCGAAGCTGACATAGAGAAGAATGAATTCGATGCCAGCAAGATACAGTATACGATGCTCGAGACATACAGCAATGCCATCACCGGAAACACCCAGATCGCTCACGTTGTTTTCAGCGAGGACGATACATATATCGACGCTGTCGGCGGTCTGCTCGCAGGCTGCACAAACCTGCAGACCGTTAAGTTCAACAGCCGTATCCGCCGGCTCAGCGGCACTTTCAGCGGCTGCACATATTTTGTAGGCAGCGATACCGATAATACCGTAGACCTTACAAATTTCATCGAGGTAGGCAAGAGTACGTTCAGCAACTGTAAAACGCTCGCAGGCGCAAAGCTGGACAGCTGCCTTGAAAGGATAGGATCAAATGCGTTCAGCGGCTGTATCAAGCTCACCAATATCACTATCCCAAAACGTACCGAGATCGTCGGCGACACTGTGTTCTCCGGCTGCACAGCGCTCAAAAGCTGTAAATTTGAAGAAGGCTCACAGGCAAGATATATCGGTATCAACGCATTCTCAGGCTGTACAGCCCTGACCAACGTCAATGTCGGCGATAAAGAAAACACACTGCCGACAGGCCTTTACAAAACGGGCAAGAATGCGTTCGCCGGATGTACATCGCTGCATGAATTTACGATCCCTAAAAATATCAAATACCTCTCCGAAAATATGTTCCAGGATTGCACGGCTCTGAGGAACGTGACATTTGAAGAGGGCAGTGAATGCGAGCTTGTACTGGATAATGCTTTCAGCGGCTGTTCTGCAATGATAAATATCGAGCTTCCCGATAAGCTCAAAGCTATCGGCTGCAGCTCATTCGGCAGGTGCAGCAACCTTGAAAAAGTCATCGTGCCCGATAATATCGAGGCTTTTGACATCGTGCAGAACAAGGATTGGAAAATGCCAAAGGGCGCTAAGGAATGGGATCTCACATGGGAGAATGAACAGGGCAGATATGAACCTGTGACATCTATCGACAACGCCGGCTCAGGCGGTACATTTACCAACTGTCCAGTCCTGTCTCTTGCGCAAAAGAGCAAAGCAGAAAAGCTCAAGCCGAATCAGATCCTGATGCCCGACAATGTGAGCTATATCCCGGACGGTTGTTTTGAAAGATGTACCGGTATCACCGATGTCCAGATGCCCGGTGTCACCGAGATAGATGAAAATGCGTTCCGTGAGTGTACCGCTCTGCCGCAGGTGACCGTGCCGGATGCCGTAAAGATAATCAGAAAACAAGTATTCTTTAAGTGCTCAGCTCTGCGTACAGTTGAATATTCCAAGCAGACTACTCAGATACAGGAGGATGCCTTCGGCAACTGTACCTCGCTCGAGACCATGACACCAAACGGCACAGAGTCTATCGAATATACCGTTCAGATCCCTAAAACGCTCAGTATGGTATGCAAAAAAGCATTTGAAAACTGCACATCGTTCAAATACCTCAATTTCCTCGATGCCGATGTGAGCGCATTTGCCATTATGGAAGAGGGCGCATTCTCGGGCTGTGCTTCGCTCGAAGGCTCGACCGCCGACGGCACCTCGTCCGAAGAGCTTCGCTTCCCGAAGAAAGTTGTCGTTATCGAGGCGAATGTCTTTGAAAAGTGCTCAAAGCTCAAGACCGTAAGGTTCACAGGAAACGTTACCTCTATCGGCGACAGTGCGTTCAGCAACTGCACCGAAATGACCAGGATAACTCTCAACCCGACCGTTACTCAGGTCGGCAGGAGCGCCTTTGCATACTGCAAAAAGCTGGAACAGCTGCCAATGACCGAAACCGGCGAGAGCGCCCTGACCCAGCTTGAAGATGTAAAGGATATGGCTTTCACAGGCTGTGAGACGATCACCGAGGTCGACCTGTCAGAAGCAAAGAATGTCGAAGCGATAGGCTTGTCTGCGTTTGTCGGCTGCAAATCGCTGCAAAGAGTTATCCTCGCACCCGACGGCAAGCTCGGCAGCATCGGAAACAGCGCATTTTCAGGCTGCGCAGCACTTACGTTCGTCTCCGATGATATAAATGCGTCTTTCAACAGCCTGCCAGATTCTGTCCACACTATCGGCCAGAACGCATTCTCAGGCACAGGGATCAAGAACATCACTATCGTTGCGCCTGCAAACCCGACCTATTATAATGTCATCGGTAGCAACGCCTTTGAAAACTGCAAGGATCTCGAATATATCGACCTTTCAAAGTCTAACCTCACGACCCTGCCCGCATCGTTCGCAGCAAGAGATACAGCGCTCAAAGAGGTAAAACTTCCGGCTGCGCTCTCTGCTGTTATGGATAACGCATTCGACGGCTGTAAAGCGCTTGAAAAGATAAACAGCGACGAAAAGGGCGTCTCACAGCTCCCCGAAAAGCTCAAATCCATCGGCAGCGCTGCGTTCAGAGATAACCTGTGCATCAGCAAGGTCATCATTCCCGCAGCGACCGACAATATCAACACAAATGCGTGGTCAGTGGTATCAAGCTATAAACAGGCAGATATCGACGCAGGCGTGGTTGATCCGCTCAGAGAGTTCGTTGTTGATGAAAACAACTCTAACTATATGAGCATCAACGGCGTTCTGTATAATAAAAAGGGAACAAGAAAGCTGCTCATCTATCCCGTGATGAAACCCGAGACCGAATATACCGTTCCCGAGTTCGTCGAGGAAATAGCCGAGAACGCTATCGTCAACAATAAGTTCCTCGCAGCCATAAAGCTCAATGACAATGTTAAAACTATCGCCAAGAACTCAATAAAGAGCTGCACAGGACTGCGCAGTGTCGAGTTCGGCACAAATACCAACGTTGCTATCAACAGCAGTGCGTTCACAGGTCTGACAGGCGATCCTAAGGTCGCATTCTATGCCGCTAAAGGCTCAACAGCCGAGGCATTTGCCGCTTCCCACAGCAGCCAGATCGAGTTTATCGACAACGATAAGATAGCCGTTTCGCTGACCATCGCACAGGGCAGCAAGATAAGAGTGCTCAAATCAGACGGCAAGTTCAAGCTCGATGCTGTATTGCTCGATAAAAATGACCAACCAACAAAAGACGTGCTCGCCTGGACATCGTCCGACCTCGATACAGTAATTGTCGATAATTCCGGCAACGTCACACCGAGAGCAGACGGAAACTCCACCGTCACCGTTTCTTCCGCAAACGGACTCACAGCCTCTATCGAGGTCATCGTCGGTGCGACTACTATCAGCAAAGATATGGTCACCCTGCCGGAGATGAACTATGTCTATGACGGCACCGCAAAGCTCCAGCCCGTTACCGTGACCCTCGATGATAAACAGCTTGTCGAGAATACCGATTATACTCTTGTTTATAAAGACAATATCAACGCCGGCACAGCTGTCGTCACCGTCAAGGGCAAGGGCAAATTCACAGGCTCTGTCGATTTTGAGTTCACGATAGCACCTAAATCCATACAGAATGCCGTTGTCACATTCTCTCCTGATCCTGTCTATTATACAGGCAGCCCGCTCGAACCGTTCGCTGAGGTCGTGCTTGACGAAGTGTATCTGCTCGGCGACAGAGACTACGATGTCGTATTCGATAAGAATACCAACGTCGGACAGGGCGAAGCAACCATCACAGGCAAGGGCAATTATACAGGCTCCATACTCAAAAAGTTCACTATCTCCGCAAATCCTATCGGGGATATGATAATCGACCTTAGCAGAACTTCATTCGATTTCAACGGCATCGTTCAAAGACCGAACGTCACTATCGCCAACAAAGATCATGTCCTGCTCACAGAGGGCGTAGATTATACCGTAACTATCCCCGAAAGCAGTGACGCAGGCAGATATGAGATCGTTATCAAGGGTATCGGCGGCTATTGCGGCGAGGTAACGAGAAGCTACTGGATCGCAGCAAGATCTATCGACGAGCCGGGCATCACCGCAGCTCCAAAGACCGAGTCTGTTGTCTACGACGGCAGCGAAAAGACCGTGAAGGTCGAGGTCAAGGACGGCGAAAGAAAGCTCACCGAGGGCAAGGACTATACACTTTCCTTTGAGGAAAATATCAACGTCGGCACAGCCTATGCCGTCATCACCGGTATCGGCAACTACCAGAACAGCGTACCTGTGGCGTTTGAGATCACTCCTAAGCCCGCAAGCGAGCTTACAGTCAAGCTCAGCAAGCAGAGCTATCAGTATGACGGCAAACCGAAAACTCCCGATGTCACCGTTTATGACGGCAATAAAGTCCTCGAGTTCGGCACCGACTATACCTTTGCATACGAAAAGAATACCGACCCGGGCACAGCCTATGTCGTTATCACCGGTCAGGGCAACTACGGCAAGACCGCAAAGATACCGTTCAGTATCGTCAGCAAGGAGGTCGTCGTTGAAAGGATCTACGGCGCAAACAGATTCCTCACCAGCGTCGAGATATCCAAGAAAGCCTGTGAAAGCGCAGATACCGTCGTTATCGCATCAGGCATGAACTTTGCCGATGCACTCGCAGGCGTGTCCTACGCAAAGGCACTTAATGCACCTATCCTGCTCGTCGCTAAGGACTCTATCAGCAATGATATGCTCAGCGAGATAAGCAGACTCGGTGCGACTAAGGCAGTTATCCTCGGCGGCACAGGCGCTGTCAGCGATAAGGTCGTAAATGCAATAAAGAATAAAGGCATAAAGGATATCGAGCGTATCGCAGGCAAGTCCCGCTTCGATACCGCAGCCGAAATCGCAGCCAAGCTCAAGGATAAAGCAGGCGCACCCGAAAATGTCTACTTTGTATTCTATAATGGCTTTGCCGATGCACTCTCCGTCAGCAGCGTCGCAGGCGTGCAGGGCGCACCCGTGCTCTACGTCAAGACAACAGGCGACCTCGACGATGCCACCAAGAAATATCTCGCATCCGTCAAGGGCAGCATCAAAAATGCCTATATCATCGGCGGCACAGGCGTTATCAGCAACGCAATGAGCAATAAGATCAAGTCCTGTATCGGCAAAACGCCCGAAAGAGTCTACGGTGCAAACAGATATGAGACCTGCGTAGCAGTAAATACAAAGTTTGCAAGTACAGTCAGCGCAAAGACGATATGCGTCGCAACAGGAGCAGATTTCCCTGACGCACTCGCAGGCGGCGTTTTCGCAGCAATGAATACCGCACAGCTGTTCATTGTAAATGGCAAGGATAAGAGATCGAACCTGTCTGATACGCAGACAGCGTATATCAAGCAGAAAGCAGCTGCAAAGATGTATGTCATCGGCGGTACAGGCGCAGTCTCCGATGCCTATGTTACAAAGATCAAGAATATCAAGTAAACCCACCCGATAACCACAAAGCCCGCAGTCAGACCCTGCGGGCTTTTTCGCAGCATTCTTCATAACGCTGCCGCACTTGTCTCAAATGCATTTTTATACAATATGAACGAACCACACGCCCTAACATCTATACTCAGAACAGTATTTTTAATTGTTAGCTCTTGATTTCATAAATGATATGTGCTATAATGATTAATGTATTTAAAAAAATAGTCATTAAAATCTTTTGTTAGGGAGTATAGTTATGGGATTTACAACACAGACGTTCCTGTTCCTGTTTTTCCCCGTGTGCATCATATTGTATTACCTCATATATATGATAAGCACAAGAGGACCTTTGTCCAAGTATCTGACAAAGGCGCAGGCACCCGATATCATGCTGATATTGATGAGCCTGTTTTTCTATAACTGGGCAGGCGTTGGCGAGGCTTGGAAACTCGTCATCTATATCGCAGCGGTCTACGGAATGGGCTGGGCGATACAGTTCAAAAGGGACTATGTAAGAAAACCAAAGGACGACTTCGGATATTATACCGAAGAACCCGAGGAGAAACAAGAGGAGGAAGAGGAGGAGATCCTCGACCCGATCGAAAAGCGTAAGCGTGAGATCAAAAAGCGTCTCGCCGAAGAACAGAAAGTCGAGGAAAAGCCGAAGTGGTGGAAACAGACCGACTGGATCAGCGTCGGCATCATCACCGCCAGCGTCGCTATCGTTACTTTCATCCTCGTGTATTATAAGTACTCCGATTTCCTCACAAATCTGCTCAGCTTCAATTTCAGCGCAGAAAAAACATCACTCGTTGCACCGATAGGCATCTCGTTCATCACATTCTCCGCTATCAGCTACCTCGTCGATATCCGCAGAGGTCATGCCGACTGCAAGAACCCTATCGACTGTGCTCTGTATCTTTGCTTCTTCCCGAAGGTCATCTCAGGTCCTATCGTGCTCTGGAAAGATTTCAAACCGCAGTGCGGCGAAAAATCACTTACGCTCGATAAGGCTTTTGAGGGCATCGAGAGAATTATGATGGGCTTTGCCAAAAAGCTTATCATCGCAGATACGTTCGGTGCCTGCATCGCAAGCACCGCAGGCGTCGCTATCGACGTCCCGACAGCATGGGGCGTGAACTTCCTGTTCATGTTCCAGATCTATTTCGATTTCTCGGGCTATTCCGATATCGCCATAGGTCTCGGCAAGCTGCTCGGCTACGAAATGAAAGAAAACTTCAATTTCCCTTATGTCTCCACATCTATCAAGGATTTCTGGAGACGCTGGCATATATCCCTCGGCACCTGGTTCAAGGAATATGTCTATATCCCGCTCGGCGGCAGCCGCAAAACTCAGGCAAGAACGATACTCAACCTCGCAATTGTGTTCCTGCTCACAGGTCTGTGGCACGGCGCAGCATGGACATTCGTTGTCTGGGGCGCTCTCAACGGTCTGTTCCGTATCCTCGAAAAGCTTATGGAGAATTCCGGCTTCTATGAGGCGATACCGTCATTCTTCAAGTGGATCGTCACAATGGTCATCGTCTACTTCTGCTGGATCGTCTTCCGCTTTGAAAACTTCAAAGACCTCATCGACTGGTTCAAAGTCATGTTCGGTGCGGCTAAATCCGAAACTGTACCGTATACGTTCCTGCACTACTTCGATTGGCAGATCATCGCATTCGCCGCAGTCGCATTCTTCGGCTCAACGATCCTCGGCATCGAAAGAATCAAGGATTCCTGCGAAAGAGCAAGATCCAACAGCGGTGCAATGTTCTTCCGTGAGCTTCTCGGCATCGTGCTGTTCGCCCTCGCCGTTATGTTCATGGTAAGCTCAACATACAGCCCGTTCATCTATTTCCAGTACTGACCTGAAAGGAGAAAGCTATGAAAGGCGTTAAGATATTTACATTGATAGCGTTCTTTGCGATCATCGCCGTACCGCTTGCTCTGTTCAATTTCAAGTCAGACGCAACCAGCGAGATAGATAACCGCAAACTCGCAGAATATCCGTTCAGCGATAAAGCCGACAGGTCAAAGCGCTGGACAGAAAGAACCGAGGCTTATGTCAACGACCGCATCGGCCTGCGTGACCAGATGATCCTCGGCTATACAGTCGTCAATGACCTCGCATTCGGCAAAATGGTCCATCCGTCATATACCTACGGCAAGGACGGCTATGTGTTCGGCGCCGGCATCTATACCCAGAATGATTTCGGTGAGTTCCATATAGCATTTGCCGACGGCATCAAGAAAATGCAGGATTACTGCGAACAGAGAAACGTTCCGTTCCTGCTCGTGTTCAATCCCGCAAAACCCGCTATCCTCACCGATAAGCTGCCAAGCAGCACGAATTACGACCGCAGCTGTATCGACCAGTTCCTCGCCGAGCTTAAAAAGCGTGGCATCAACTACGTCGATAATACCGAAACACTCAAACAGCTCAACGATTCAGGCACGGAAGTGTTCAATAAAAAGTATGACGCTAACCATTGGAACGATACAGGCGCTTTCTACGGCACACAGAATTCCCTCAAAGCCCTGCAGAAACTCTGCCCGAGCGTCCATGTCAACGACATCTCCGAGTTTGAAGTAGGCACAAAGACCGAAACTACACTGCCCGTTTCAAAGTTCCCGATAAATGAATCGGTTCCCGTGTATAAAGCTAAGAATCCGGCGAGAAGTATCGCTTCACGCTTCACAGGACTTCCGCTCGATAAGAACCATGCGTATTTCGATTATACCATGAATGACCTGCGCAAAAAGGAAGGCGCACCGAGAGTGCTCATGTTCCAGGGCAGCTATATCAACTCCTACGGACATAAGTATTACGAGAACGCATTCGGCGAGTGTATACAGGTCCATAACTACCAGAACGTGCTCAACCTGCCGCTGTATTATAATATCTTCAAACCGCAGGCAGTCGTTTTCGAGCTTGCCGAGTATACCCTCAAGTCCGGATATTTTGACTATAACAGATTGAAGAATCTCAGTTATAACCCCGAGCTCAAGTCGCTCGCAGGCACATTTGAAGCACCAAAGAGCCTTGAATATGACGCAGTGAGCATCGAAAAGAACAAGGATGCAAGGTATACCACAATTACTTGGAAAACCAACGATGACCCGCAGTATGTGTGGCTCGTGCTTGAAAAAGAGTATGATATGCAAAAGACCGAGGACGGATATTCGGTTATCGTCCCGACCGCCGAGATAGATAAGGAAAACGTCAAGGTGCAGATAAAAGCCTATAAGAACAACGACATCTACGTCTACTCGTAACAAGCATAACACCCAGAACCAAAGCCCAAAGGGAATCACTCCCTTTGGGCTTTTTCATCGCCAAACACTGTTAATGCAAACCTTGCGGCGCCGCTGTCGGCGCCAGTCACGCCCTGCCAGCGAAACAAAGTAAAAGCAATCACCAAAGTCCGCAGGTATCTCGTGGTGTAGCAGCGAGCCGTTGTCGAGCTGCGTCTTGCTGGCAACTGCAAACCGCTCAAAATATTGAGATGGCGCAGCGAAAAAGATAGGTGAAGGGATAGGGGTTCTAAGGGGGAAACCGTAGGGAAGAAAAGTTCGCGCGCCTTCGCCGTAAGGCAACCCCACTTGTCTTCCATATAGGTTTCCCCCTTAGAAAAGCATCGAAGCACAAACCAATTATTACTCTCAAATGCTAAAAAATGTGTGTTCAATTTGGTCTCGGGAAAAATGTTCAAGCCGACCTTCTGCGGTCGGCTTGAGGATACCGACGTTACCACAGGGTAAGGGAAAGCCCTCTCTTTCAGGGCGCAGCACGGCTTAGCCGTGGTGACCCTCATTTCAAAACAGTCCACAGGACTGTTTTCGAGCGAACGGCTTGCCGTTCGGTTGTTCACGTCCTTTTCCGTGCGCCTGACGCTCGAGAATTTCGCTCTCTGCGGAGAGCGACGAGGGCGCTGCCCTCGACCCGCCAGCCTTTT
>CAMYUO010000012.1 GCA_947302065.1 uncultured Clostridia bacterium
ACCCGGGCTATGTTGCCAAGAGAATGGAGATCGGTGCTGTTGTCGGTGCTGCTCCACAGGCAAACGTAAGACGTGAAAGACCTGCACCGGGCGATATAGTTATACTGCTCGGCGGAAAGACAGGACGTGACGGCTGCGGCGGAGCAACAGGCTCGTCCAAGTCACACACACTGCACTCGCTCGAAAGCTGCGGCGCAGAGGTACAAAAGGGTAACGCTCCCGAGGAAAGAAAACTGCAGAGACTGTTCAGAAACCCCGAAGTAACAGCAATGATAAAGCGCTGCAACGACTTTGGTGCAGGCGGTGTATCTGTTGCTATCGGCGAGCTGGCTGACGGTTTGCAGATAAACCTCGACGCTGTAACAAAGAAATACGACGGTCTTGACGGCACAGAGCTTGCTATTTCCGAGTCACAGGAGAGAATGGCAGTCGTTGTTGCTAAATCAGACCTTGAAAAGTTCATGGCTGAGGCTGACAAGGAAAACCTCGAGGCTACGCTCGTTGCCGTTGTAACAGAGAACCCGAGACTCGAAATGAACTGGAACGGAAACACTATCGTTTCGCTTTCAAGAGAGTTCCTTAACTCAAACGGTGCCGAAAAGCATACCGATATAAACATTGCAAAGCCTATCTTTGAGCCTGCTGCTCAGACAGAGGACAGCGCAGACAGATGGGGCGCAATGATATCCAACCTCAACATCTGCTCGCAGAAGGGTCTTGTCGAGAGATTTGACTCAACTATCGGCGCAGGCAGCGTGCTGATGCCTTACGGCGGAAAGTATCAGGATACTCCGACTCAGGCAATGGCTGCAAAGATACCTGTTCTGCACGGCGAGACAAAGACAACTTCCGTTATGGCATGGGGATTTGACCCGTATCTTTCCTCTATCAGCCCGTATCACGGCGCAATGAGCGCAGTTGTCGAGTCTATCGCAAAGGTAGTCGCAACAGGCGGTACATATGAAAAGTGCTGGCTGACATTCCAGGAGTATTTTGAGAGGACTCAGAACAATCCTGACCGCTGGGGCAAGCCAATGGCTGCTCTGCTCGGTGCATACAAGGCACAGATAGCGCTCGGCTGCGGCTCTATCGGCGGCAAGGACTCCATGTCGGGTACATTCGAGGAGATAGACGTTCCGCCTACGCTCGTTTCGTTCGCAGTATCCGTTTCCACATCCGACAAGGTCGTTTCACAGGAATTCAAGAAGGCAGGCTCAAAGGTCATCCTTATCAAGCCTGAATATGACGATAACAAGCTCATCAACTTTGATTCGCTCAAGGCTGTATTCAAGAAAGTCGAGGCTCTTATCTCAGAGGGCAAGGTGCTTTCGAGCTGGGCAGTTTCCTACGGCGGCGTGAGCGAGGCTATCGCAAAGATGGCATTCGGTAACCGCATCGGTTTCAAGTTCACGGGCGACATCTCCGCAGACGAGCTTTACAGAGCTTGCTACGGTGCATTCGTTCTTGAGCTTGCTGACGGCACAGAGACAGACGAAAGAGTTATCGGTGAGACAACTGCCGAGTACACTGTCGTTTCCGACAAGTACACAGTTGACCTCGCAGAGCTTTACACAAAGTGGGCATCAAAGCTCGAGCCTGTTTACCCTGTTCACGTTAAAGAGCCTGATTTCAAACCGAAGAAGTTCACATACAATTCAAGCATCAAGCTCTCCCCTGCCATCAAGGCAGCTACGCCGAGAGTGCTTATCCCTGTATTCCCGGGCACAAACTGCGAGTACGATACCGCAAGAGTGTTTGAGCGTGCAGGCGCAGACGTTGACGTAATGGTCATCAGGAACCTCAACATGAACGCTATCAGAGAGTCTGTTGACGCAATGGAGCGCAAGATAAAGCAGGCACAGATAATCATGCTGCCGGGCGGATTCAGCGGCGGTGACGAGCCTGAGGGCAGTGCAAAGTTCATCGTTTCGTTCCTGCGCAATCCAAAGCTCAAGGACGCTATCCACGAGCTTCTGCAGAAGCGTGACGGACTTATGCTCGGTATCTGCAACGGCTTCCAGGCACTTATCAAGCTCGGTCTTGTGCCTTACGGCGAGATCGTTGATATGAAGAACGATTCACCTACACTTACATTCAACAAGATAGCAAGGCACCAGTCCAAGATGGTCAACACACGCATCGCATCTAACAAGTCGCCGTGGCTGTACGGCTGCGAGGTTGGCGACATCCACAACATCGCTATCTCTCACGGTGAGGGACGTTTCGTTGCAAATGAGGAGCTTATCGAAAAGCTCGCTGCAAACGGACAGATCGCAACGCAGTATGTTGACTTTGACGGTGAGCCGACATTTGATATCCAGTGCAACCCGAACACCTCTTTCGAGGCTATCGAGGGAATCACTTCTCCCGACGGCAGAGTTCTCGGCAAAATGGGTCACTCTGAGCGTATCGGCACAGACATCACAAAGAATGTCTGCGGCAACAAGGATCAGAAGATATTTGAAAGCGGCGTAGCTTACTTCAAATAAACTATGAAAGACTTTATCACGAACCATATGACAGCGGTGCTTGTGTACCTTGCCATAGTCAACCTCATCGCTTTCATCGCATACGGCATCGACAAGAGCCGTGCAAAAAGAAAGCGCTGGCGCATACCCGAGATAACGCTGATAATGTTCGCTGCTATCGGCGGCAGCATTGGCGCTCTTATCGGTATGTTCTTCTGGCATCACAAGACCAAGAAGTTAAAATTTCTCTTTGCAGTGCCCGCACTGCTTATCCTGTGGATAGTGGCAGCGGTCTGCATATTCGTATTCTGAACTCGTAGCACGGGCAGGCTGAACAGGTCTGTCCGTGTTCAAGCATCTCAAACAGGAGGCGACATATATGGAACAGCTTATCCAGCTGCTTAAAAGCAATTCAAGACTGACAAACGCAGAGCTTGCCGTAATGCTCGGAAAGAGCGAACAGCAGGTGGCAGACGATATCGAAAAACTCGAAAAAGACGGCATAATCAACGGCTACACAGCGATAATCGACGAGAGCGCATTTGACCCGAACACAGTTTTTGCACTCATCGAGCTGAAAGTCACACCGCAGTCCCAGTCGGGATTTGACGAGATAGCAAAGCAGATATCCGGCTATGAGCAAGTGCAGGCTGTGCGCCTGATGTCAGGCACATATGACATAATCGTCGAGGTAACGGGAAAGAACATCAGGGACATCTCGCTGTTCGTTTCACAGCGCCTTGCGGCGATAGACGCCGTTCAGGAGACCACAACACACTTCGGTCTGCGTGTCTATAAGGACAACGGCATCATAATCGGCAGCGACGAAAAAGACGAAAGAGGAATGTTCTGATGATAGACTACGAAAAGGCTCTGAGCAAAGCTATCAAGGAAATGAAGCCCTCGGGCATCAGGAAATTCTTTGACATTGCACAGGGCATGGAAGGCGTTATCTCCCTCGGTGTCGGCGAGCCTGATTTCAAAACGCCGTGGCTGGTGAGAAAAGAAGCTATTGACGTGCTTGAAAAGGGCAAGACCTGCTATACCGCAAACTCGGGACTTATGACTCTGCGCACAGAGATATCCAAATATTTCGAGCGCACCATTGATACGCACTACGACCCCGAACATGAGATAGTCGTGACGGTCGGCGGCTCGGAGGGCATCGACCTTTGCATAAGGAGCATGGTCGAGCCGGGCGACGAAGTGCTCGTAGTTGAGCCGTGCTTTGTATGCTACCGCCCTATCGTCGAGCTTTGCGGCGGCGTTGCTGTCAGCATAGAGACAAAGGCTGAAAACGAGTTCCGTCTGACAGCAGACGAGCTGCGTGAAAAGATAACAGACAAGACAAAGCTGCTTATCCTGCCTTTCCCGAACAACCCAACAGGTGCGATAATGCGCCGTGAGGATCTCGAGAGCATAGCGCACGTTCTGAAAGAGACAAACATCATCGTCATATCCGACGAGATATATTCCGAGCTTACCTATTCGGGCAAGCACGTTTCATTTGCGCAGATAGAGGGCATGCGTGAGCGCACAATCGTCATCAACGGCTTTTCAAAGAGCTTTGCGATGACAGGCTGGCGCCTTGGGTTCCTCGGCGGACCGCACCAGATAGTTTCCCAGCTGCTCAAGCTGCACCAGTATGCGATAATGTGTTCACCAACGGTCAGCCAGTATGCCGCAGTTACGGCGATGCAGAGCTGTATCGGTGACATTGAAAAGATGAAAAACGAATATGATATGCGCAGGCGCTTTGTTGTTGATGCGTTCAACAAGCTGGGACTCGACTGCTTTACACCGCAGGGCGCATTCTATGTGTTCCCCTGCATCAAGAGCACGGGACTTTCAAGCGTCGATTTCTGCGAAAAGCTAATCTTTGCAAAGAAAGTCGCTGTCGTTCCGGGCGATGCGTTCGGTGCGTGCGGCGAGGGATTTGTCAGAGTTTCCTATGCCTATTCGATAAACCACCTGCGTGAAGCGGTAAAGCGCATAGGCGAGTTCTTAGAGGAGCTTAAAAATGGCAAAGTATGATTCTGCCGTTGTTATGGCTTTCGGCAAGCTGAATCTTATGCTCGACATCGTCGGGACAACTGCCGAAGGGTATCACGAGCTTGAAACGGTGATGCAGTCGGTAAAGCTCTATGACACGCTGACGCTGAAGGTGAACGGCACGGGCGAAAACAGGTTGATCTGCGATAAAATGGGTTTCCCCTGCGATAGCTCTAACCTTATCTGGAAAGCGGCAGACGCTTTTGCAGAGTTCACAAAGCAGGACCTCGGCGGCATAACCGTCACCGTGGATAAGCAGCTGCCCTCAATGGCAGGAATGGCAGGCGGCAGTGCTGACTGCGCAGCGACGCTTTGTGCGCTCAACGAAATGTTCGGCACGGGTCTTAGCAGTTCACAGCTCTGCGAGATAGGCGTTAAGCTCGGTGCAGACGTTCCGTTCTGCATTGTCGGCGGCACGCAGATGTGCAGAGGCGTGGGAGAAAAAATGACTGCGCACCCTATGCCAAGGTGCGCATTCGTGGTGGTAAAGCCCGATGTGAGCATCTCGACACCTGCAGCTTTCAAAAAGTACGACAGCCTTGAAAATGTGCCGAAATGCGACACGGCAGTTTTTCTGGAAAACCTTGATAAAAACGATATAAAAGCGATGTGCGGACAGCTTTTCAATGCACTTGAATACGCCGCACAGGAAACAGAAATAGAGAACGCAAAGAAAAAACTCATAGATGCAGGCGCACTCGGCTCGCTTATGACGGGCAGCGGCTCGGCGGTCTTCGGCGTTTTTCAAGACCCTGAAAAAGCGCAGGCTGCGCTCGAAAAAATGAAAAAAGATTACCCGCAGGCATGGGTCTGCACGCCTGTCAGCGCAGGCACACAGATAGTAAGTCTCGGATAAAAGGGGTGTTTTGATTGGGCAACAAATGTAAGATCTGCGGATACAGATTCAAAAGCAGAGATGAGGAGATATGTCCTGAGTGCTTTACTGCTCGTGACGACGACATCTCCTGCGACAGATATTCGGGAAAAGACCATACTCACCGCAAAACGACATACGCAGGCGACTTTATGGAAACGGGCGAATCGTTCGTTCAGAAAGAGCTTCGCAAGGAGCGCAACAATGCATTCGCAAGGGAAAATTTCGGCACCCGTGCAAATGCAGGGCTTGACCTTTCACGCTCTGCTCAGACCTATGACCGCTCCCGCTTTGAAAGAGATGACTACAACTACGATTTCAGCAAAGAGTATCACCAGATAATGTCGCAGTCGTATCCTGCTCAGCCACAGCCAAAGGCTCAGCCGCAGCAGACCGCTTATCAGCGTTTTTCTGCACAGCAGCAGCACAGAACGACGACAACGGCAACAACAAGCGGCTTTACGCCCGCAGGTCAGGCGTTCGTTCAGCGTGCAAACGCTCAGATGCAGTACAACCGCAACCGCAAAAAGAGCAATCCTGCTGTTGCGATAGTTTTCCTTATGGCATTCGTTGCTATGTTCGTCATCGGCGTGATCTCTTCAAGGAATGCAGAAAACAACAGCAACCGCAGAACTACGGTCTACACAACAAAACAGACCACCACCAGAAGAACGACCTCTGCGACCACCACAAAAACCAAAAGAACCACCACTCAGGGCTATACCTCGAAAATCGAAAACGAGTCAAAGGCGGTCAATTCGTCACTCGGGCATTACTCGGCAAAGATAACAGACGCAGTGTTCGAGAAAAAGGACAAGGCTGATATCGACAAAAGGCTGCTCGGCTCTGCGAACAACAACACTAACGACGAAGAGCCGTGGGAGATAGTAACGCTTAACATCGAGCTTTCCGCCACCGACAAGCCGCCTGCCGATCCGTCAAAAACATCTATCTCAACATCGACTATGCAGTGCCTTGAAAAAGAGACCGCAAACAACACAATGAGCTATTCTGTGTGGGCGATCAACGAGGATATCGACCTGTCAGGCGGCAAGGTGAACACGACTGTCACGCTGCTTGCGCACAAAGACGCAAAACTTATCTATTTCAACATCTATCTTAAAAACTCGGGCGTGACCGAGACGTGCAGATTCAAGATAACGAGAGATTAAAACTCAGTTTCCTGTGGCTCTAAAAGAATAAAGAATAATGCAGGGAGTCCTCTCCCTGTTTTTGTTGTGAGGTGAAAATGTGACTGCTGATATTATGAAAAGCTGTGCCCTCTGCCCGAGAAAATGCGGCGCAGACAGGACAAAGACAACAGGTTTCTGCGGCGAGAGCGACAAGGTGCGCATTGCAAGAGCAGACCTGCATATGTGGGAAGAGCCGTGTCTGAGCATAAAAGGCGGCTCAGGAACGGTGTTTTTCACAGGGTGCAGCCTGCGCTGCTGCTTTTGCCAGAACTTTGAGATATCTGCGCAGGGAAAAGGCTTTGAGCTGACCGTCAGCGAGCTTGCAGACACGTTTATGATGCTGCAGAGCAAGGGCGCAGAGAACATCGACCTTGTAAGCCCGACGCATTTTGTACCGCAGATATGCGAGGCGCTCGACCTGCTCGGCGGCAGGCTGACTATCCCTGTCGTGTACAACTGCGGCGGGTATGAGCTGCCCGAAACGCTGCAGATGCTCGGCAAACGGGTCAGCATCTTCCTGCCCGACCTGAAATACTTTGACAGCGGATTGTCAAAGGAATACTCCGCCGCACCCGACTACTTCCCCACCGCTATGCGTGCGATAAAGGAAATGGTCGCTATCGCAGGAAAACCGAAATTTGATGAGAACGGCAAGCTGATAAGCGGCGTTATCGTGCGGCATCTCGTTCTGCCCAATCACCGCCACGACTCGATAAGGCTGATGCAGGAACTTGGCAGGGAGTTTGACAAAGGCGACCTGCTCGTGAGCATAATGAGCCAGTTTACGCCTGTTTACAAGGCTGCCGAGCACAAGGCGCTGTCCCGCCGAACATCGACATTTGAGTATCAGAGCGTTGTTGACGAGGTCATCAGGCAGGGCTTTGACGGCTATTTTCAGCAGAGAAGCTCGGCAAGCGAGGAATTCATTCCCGAGTTCTTCGACAACAAATATTACTGATTTTGTTTAATGTTATTTCGACTTAACAAAAAAGTGCCTAAAATGTAACCGCCCTGTTATCAAATACCATTGACTTTATTGGACAAATAGGGTATAATTTTATCATAGGCATAGTACATATTGTATATGTCTATACATACGAACGGACAAACACATTTTGAAACGAGGTAAATGCCTATGTCAAAAGCAATGGGGTCAAGATACTCCGTTGAAGACTCCGTCAAGACCAAAGAGTATTTTGACTTTGTTAAAGACCTGCTCGACAGCGATGTTGTCAATGAGATGAAAAAATACCGTCATCATTACAGCACCACCTGTTTCCAGCACAGTCTCAACGTGTCATACTATAACTATCTCGTATGCAGAAAGTTAGGACTTGACGCACGTTCAGCCGCAAGGGCAGGGCTGCTTCACGATCTGTTTTTATATGACTGGCGCACCACCGAGCGCAAAAAGGGTGAAAAGCCTCATGGTATGCGTCACCCTCAGATAGCACTTGAAAACGCAAAAGCACATTTTGACGTTGCCAAGCGTGAGGAGGATATGATCGTCAAGCACATGTGGCCGCTTACGGTAAAGTTACCTAAGTATGCAGAGAGCTATGTCATCGTTGCGATCGACAAATACTCTGCGGCAATGGAGATAAGCGTCCATCTCGGACGGCTTATGAAAAGCAAAGCTCAGAAGATAAGGCAGCGCAAAGCAAGCTGAATCAGAATAAAAAGGACAGTCAATTGGGGGGCTGTCCTTTTTCCTTTGTGTGCGCTATTTTTGTAAAAAAACTTGCATAAAGGTCTTTTATTCTGCACAAAAATGTGATATACTTGTATGTGTGACAGGAGGTGATCGCTTGGAGGATAAAGAAAAGTATCTTATAGATATCGCAAAGGAAAAGACCTATCAGAACCAGTTCGACGAATATCATAAGCAGTTCTCCGAGTGGCGCTCGAGAAAGGACAACCCATACGGATACAGCTTTGTGCACGATATGCGTGAGCACACCTATGTCGACGGCGAAGGATATTATCAGAAAAAAGCCGATGTCGCTGAGCGTGCCGCACTGACAAAGTGCCTCAGCCTGCTGGGCGCAACGATGATGACGATGCTGTTTATCGACGCTATCATTGCGCTGGTGTTCTACCGCCTGTTCAACGACCCTGCCGCAAATGTTGTTCACTATTCGGAGCTTGAAACGCAAAAGACCTATTTCACTCCGCTGGTGATGACGCTTTACGGCGCAGCTAACCTGTTCAAATACCTCATCGGGCTGTGGATATTCTTCCGATTTTCTAAAATACCGCTGAAAGTCGCAGTGCCGAAACCGCAGGAATCGAAGATATCAAAAAGCGGCATCTTCCTGATGCTCGTTATCACAGTATTCGGCAAGGTCGGCAACTATCTTCTCAATGCTATTTTCGGCTGGATGAACGTTGACTGCGTTTATTCTGTCGCTGTGCATAACCCTGACAGCATTCTTGCAGACGCTATCTATGTGCTTTTCAACTGCGTGCTCGTGAGCATCGCCTCGGAGATACTCTTCCGAGGTGCGATACTGCAGATGTTCCGCCAGTTCGGTGATACGTTCGCCATGCTTGTCTCGGGCATAGCTTTCTCATTCACATATTACGACATCTCGACAATGGGCTTTGCCGTGCTGTGCTCGGCTGCGCTGGGTCTGTTCACGATAAAGTCAGGCTCGCTGAAAAACACCGTCATCATGCGCATTTTCACATCGCTCGCAAGCTATACGTTCACCTGCGTCATGCTTGACAATTACAGCAACGGGCGCATCATCGTCACCTGCATCTACACGTTCATCGTCGCAGTTTCGGCATTTATCTTCGCAAGGCTCATCTGCAACGGCAAATGGACATTCAGGATCCAGGACGACCCGTCTGAGATAACCAACTCCAACAAACTCAAAATGTTCTTTACCAACACCTCGATAACCATATGGCTCGTCGCTGTGCTGGCAATGTATTTCCTTACCGTGAGGTTCGTATGACAGACCACGATGAGAGATATATGAAAAAAGCGCTCGAACTTGCGCAGATAGCCGCAGAACAGGGCGAAGTGCCCGTCGGTGCGATAGTTGTGAAAAAGTCCACGGGCGAGATTGTCGGCAGAGGCTTTAACCGCCGTGAATACGGGCGTTCTCCGCTCACCCACGCCGAAATTGTCGCAATCGAGCAGGCAAGCAGACGGCTTGGCGGCTGGCGGCTGGTCGACTGTGAGCTGTTCGTGACATTGGAGCCCTGCCCGATGTGCGCAGGCGCAATGATAAATTCCCGCATAGAAAGGGTCGTTTTCGGCGCATATGATGCAAAGGCTGGCTCGTGCGGCTCGGTCATCGACCTGTTTGAACTGCCGTACAATCACAAGCCCGAGCTTAAAGGCGGCGTGCTTGAATCGGAATGTGCAGGCATACTCAGCGAGTTTTTTAAGCAATTGAGACACAACAAAAAGACAGAAGGCTGACTTCTGTCTTTTTTTCTTTGCTCATTCAACAAGGCACTCTATCTGTGCCTCGCAGACCGCCGTGCGATAGAACCGCCCAAGGTCACCGGCACTTTCGAGATAAGTCTTCGGGTAACTGTGCCGAAGCAGCCTGCCGACACCGAAAATGTCACATTCCTGCTCGCTAACGCACTTTTCAAACAGCCGAACAAGCTGCTGTGACAGCAGCCTTTTCACCTGACGGGCGGTCTCGTCGGGGTCGCTGACCGAGGCTGCATCTTTTACACGGTGCACCACGACAGACAGTCTGCATTTGTAAACAAGCCCGTCGCTTCCCTGCCCGACCGACCTTTTGCTGCTGCCTTTGGCAAGGCTCACGCTGACCTTTTCACCGCCATTATCAATCACGATGTCCGCCTGTTTTCCGGTGCCGCACAGCATACAAAACGCTGCGATGTCATCTGTCCCGAGCATTTCGGGCATGAGAACGCCGCCCTTGAAAAGCGCCGTACCTGCGACCTGTATCGTCGGCTCGGAGAGCTTTTCCGACTTTTCGTCGGGCATCTGCACCGTCAGCACAGGCATAGCCGCACAGCCATCACTTTGCAGGCTCAGCACATCGAGCAGACGGCATCGCACCGTGCGGGACTTGTCGGCGTTTTTGCCGATAACATAGGTGTAATTCTCCGTTGCAAGCATCTCGCTTGAAAGCTCTGTGCTCATCAGCTCGCCTGCATTGTCGGCAAGGCAGATATCCACCCCGAGATAGACCGTTCTGTCACGCAGGCAGAACTCGAACAGGCTGCGTGGCTGCGTGAGTGTGACGCTGCTGCCAAGGCAGATGAGCTTTAAATGCCCGAGAAAGACCTCTTTTCCGTGCTCGTTCTCGCATTGGCGCAGTGCCTCGCTGACTGTTCTGCCGCTGCCCTTTATCACCTCGATGTTGCTCTTTGTGATGTCAACAGGCGTGTCCGAGCCTGCACCCGACGGCTTGAAAGCCTGCAAAGTGACTTTATATTCGCCCTGCGCAAAGTCGATGCCGAGGGCGTGGCAAAGCAACCTGTCCTGTATCTCGCCGGTGTGTCCGCTGCCCGAAAACACGAACAGCGCCACGAGCGTCACCAGAAACGCCGCAATGTGAAATGCAAACCTATTCGGCTTCACTTTTTCTGCGCCTCCTCACTTTCACGCTCACCGCCGCAAGCGGAATAATCGCCGCAGCCGTAATTATCAGCCACGGGCTTTCACGCAGATAGGCAAGCTCTTTCCACCTGCGCTTTGTCAGCAGGAAAAACGTTGCACCCACGGGCAGAAGCTGAAATGCAAGGGTAACCGACCTGCCTGCTCTGCCGCCGCAAAGATGTGAAATGCACCGCCCTATGCAGTGCAGACCTGCGGCAAGGCGCACCACGCCGAGCGCTGTCCAAACCGACATGAAACCCGCATCGTAACGCTCGATGACCGACGAATTCGACAGGCAGGACAGATAGAAAAACGGCATATCCGTTGCACCTGCAAACTCGCCGAGCACCAGTGCCGCAGACCCGAGCAGTATCTCGAGCAGCACAAGCTTTACGCCGAGATATGACAGCACCGCCTTTTGCTTTGAGCCTTTCACGTCGCCCAGCAGGAACTGTCATAACCAGCTCTCTGCTGCGCACAAGCTCTGCCGAGATGTCGCCCGACAGAGTCTTTGGTATGTCTCTCTGCGCAAGATGAAAGTTCGCAGTATCTGGCTGCTGAACGGTGCTCAGCAGCATTATCGCAGTGAAAAACGCAAAAACGCAGAAAATGATGCCGCCGCATCTGCCGAGCGGTGCACTTCCGAGCGAGCCGAGATAAACCGCCGCACCCACTGCGCAGATGAGAGCCGGCACACGGGATATCTGATTTGAAAAATAGTTGTCCATAAAGTAGCCGAACGTGCCCGACGTGATGAACACGTCCCACACGAAATACAGCAGAAACGCCAAAGTCACGATGATGCCTGCTGCCCTGCTGCGAGCATATGCAAGCCCGCAGATGCCCTTGCCGCTTTTTGCGCAGATGACCGATGCAGGCAGCAGGATAAGCCATTGCAGTGCCGCCGAAATGACCACCGCCGCCATAAAAATGAGCGTGTTGCTGCCCGAATAGGGAAAATACGTCATCATCGAAAAGCACCTTGCACACAGCATCAGCGCCGCAAGCTGCAAGGGAGAAAGCCTGTTCATACACTCACCTCTCACTCAGTCGGCTTACCCTGTCACGCTTTTTTGCAAGCACATGAAAACTGCGCCTGAAAAGCGCACCGCCTGCCCTTTGCCTGTCAAACGGTGACAGCGGTGCAAGATACGGAACCGACAGCTCGTGCATTGCGCAGACGTTCGCCGTGAACAGCACTGCACACACCGAGATGCCGAAAAGTCCTGCCATACTGCCTGCTGCGATGAAAACGAGCCTGAGCACAGAAATTTGCTGGTCAAGCTGTGGGATAACGAACGCAGATGTTGCCGTTATGCCGACAACGATTAGCAGCGGCACGGAGATAAGTCCGCTCTTTACTGCGGCATCGCCCACGATGAGTCCGCCGACTATTGACACCGCACCGCCTATGGTCTTTGGTAAGCGTATGCCTGCCTCACGCATTATCTCAAACATCACCACGAGCAGCGTCATTTCCACCGCCAGCGGAAAAGGCGTTGCCTCTTCGGAAACATAGAGGTTGAGCAGCAGCTTGAGCGTGAACGCCTCGGGGTGAAAGGTCACCAGCGCAAGATAAAGCCCGGGCAGAGCCACGGCAAGCAGGAACGCAAAGTATTTGAGCAGGCGGATAAACGCCGCATAATACGGCTTTGTGCAGTAGTCGTCCATCGTCTGAAAGCTGTCGGTGAACAGGCTCGGGCAGACAAGCGCAAACGGCGAGCCGTCAACGAGGATACATATCCTGCCCTCGTTGAGTCTGAGGCAGGTCATGTCGGGTCTTTGTGTCGTCTGCACCGAGCAGAAAAACGACTTACTGTAAGACCCGTCAATGAATGGCTCGATATATCCGCCCGAAAGCACCGTGTCAAGCCCTATATCGTCAAGCCTTCTGCGCAGTTTTTCAAGCATCTGCGCATCTGCCCTGCCCTCGATGTACATAAGGCAGACGTCTGTCTGCGAAAGCTTTCCGCAGGTGTGCATCTCAAAGCGCAGTTCGGGCGTTTTCAGTCTCAGCCGCACAAGCGCAAGGTTGTTTCGCAGCACCTCGCAGAAGCTGTCCTGCGAGCCTCGCACCGTCTGTTCGCTGTCGGGCGTTGAGATACTGCGCTTTGCAAAGCCCTGTATGCCGAGTGCGACCGCCTTTGACAGTCCGTCGACAAGCACTGCGCAAAATCCCGAAAACAAGAGCCTGCAAAGCTCGGCATAGGTGCTGACCGTCTTTCTGTCGTTCGCCATAAGGCTCTTTTGCGTGAGAAAGTCGTATATCCCCTGTGCATCACAGCAGAATTTCACATCGGCAAGCGGCTGGAACACGAGGTCTGCCATTGCCGACGTGCTCACAAGGCCCTCTATCGTCACCACGGCGCACCTCACCGAGCACACCGTTACCCTGACTATGTTCAGGTCGGCAGTCCCGCCGCACAGCGTTCTCAGCTCGCAAAGCGTGTCATCAATTCGAGGCGAAAGCATTTTGTTGTCACTATTACCTGTCTGCATATCCCTG
>CAMYUO010000013.1 GCA_947302065.1 uncultured Clostridia bacterium
GTTATATTATAATACTCTGCTGACGGCAGAGCATTATTTAAGACAAACAATGGAGGGATAGCTCTGACATTTAATCAGCTGCTTTTTACAGAGCTAAGGCTCGTTTGTATTGCAGACAATACAGCAGGATTGTGCGATGCTGCGCTTGTTAAGGCTATGACTGCAAACGAGGAGCTTTTGCACCTTGGTTACACGCTGTCCCCTAAGGATATTATCAGGCTTGCAAAGTCATTGGGCGTTGACAGCTTTGTTGATCGTGTCAAGAGCTACATTGGTGATGTCAAAGCTAAGCCTATGTACCCGAACTTCCCTTCACAGGTAATGGTAATTGACGAGGCAGTGTTCAGATTTCATCAGATGCTCCATTACCTTTCGACTTATGGCATTGAAGAGTTCACAGGTGCAAGGGTTTCAAGAGGCTGGCTGCCTGAAATGGCAGACACAACAAAGACGGCACCTGATGCGATGCTGCTTGCAGCGAGAGTCATTTCTCTTGTTGATGTTAAAGACGAATACATACTCCCCTATCGCAAAATTCTTTCAGTAACCGAGCGCATGGACGACAAGCAGAGGCTTATCGTGAGTGAATGTGTCAAGCACCTGTCGGCTCAGCAGCTCAGCAGCGTGAATATCACTTTCAAGCAGAATCTTCTCGATGTATTCAACACGATTTTTACTTCTGAACTTTCGGCAGATGAAAAGCTTGCAAATCTGCACGCAATTTGTCAGCACACAGGCGACGTGTGGAAATGCATGGACTATGCTCTCACTCGTGCAGGATTTCATTTCAGGACCTCCCAGAAACGTCTTATCGTCAAGCTGCTTGAAAGCTACCCTATTGATGACTTTACATCAAATCTTATCCTTTCTAACAAAAAGGCTGAGCGTACTTTGCTTATGCTCAAATATATCGACTACAATGAGTACAGCCGCAAGAAAGAATATGCTGAGGCTGTTGCATCGTTCAGAAATGGCGATATGCACTCGTGGGAATCAAGGGCAAAGTATCTCGTTGAAAGCAGCAACCCACAGGCTCTTGATTACTATGCTCAGCGCCCGGGCATGATGCTGCGCAGCCTGACATATCTTATCAGGCATAATTATATAACGCAGGATATCCTTGCAAGGCTCTCACCGAACGCTGCATCGCTCAAAACGCAGACTCTCATCAGCCTTATGTCGTTCTTCTCGAGACCCGAGAGTGCATGGAAAGATGAGAAATTCTATGAGGCAAAGTGCGTACTTGATGTGCTGTCTCCCCTGCTGCTTGACAGGCTCAAAGCCAATGAAACAGTTCTCAGAGGCAAGAAGATATACGTTGATATGCCCGAATACGACCTTGACCAATCATCTATAAGAGTAACGGACAAGTCCTCAGAGGGCGGATATATCCGTTCGGGACTTGCTTACAAGATACCCGAGGAAGTCAACAGACTGCGCTTCTTTGTTTATTGGAACGACAAGCAGAGGGTCGATGTTGATCTTCACGCCAGCGGTATTGATCTTAACGGTGAGAGGATATACATTGGCTGGAATGCAAATTACAAGTCGGGTGCTCTCGTTTTCAGCGGTGACATTACGCACAGTGACGCTGCCGAGTACATTGACATCGACCTTAACGCTGCAAAAGATTCTGTTGATACTGTTTCAGCAAATATCAATCTATACTCGGGCTACGACACATTCAAGGAGATCGACGAGTGCTTTGTCGGCGCTATGGCTGTTAGCAATGTGGGTGAAGACATAAAGCTGTACGACCCGAAGAACTGCTTTTTTACTCACTATCTGACGGGCAAATACCGCAAGATCAATTACGGCTACGTTGACATTCAGAACAGAGTGATCGTTTTCGACGGCGTCGTTAACACTGACAAAGGATATTACGGCGAAATGGTGAGAAACAACTCTTTCTCGCTCGGCGATTATCTTGATGTCCTTTTCAGATCGCAGGATGCGCAGGTCGCTGCAAGCGCCGAAGAAGCCGATATAGTTCTTGTTATGGGAAAACCAACAAAGGAAAATGAGGTCAGCCTGATCGACAATAACTTCTTTATGGAGCAGCTTGACAAATCATAATATGAATAGTATAATCAAATTGTAGTAAGCGTTTGCTGCACTTTATGACAGCATACTTTTAGGTCATTGACCAACACTTGTCATGTTGTGTGCAGTTAAGTTAGCTGTCAGGTAGCTTACTGCCCTGCAAGCGTTGTTCAGGGCAGCGGTGAAAGCCGTTGTGACTTCCTTTTGCTTTGGTTTAAAGTACCGCCTTGAAACAGTCCGTCACAAGATAGCTTGCTTGTATTATTGCATAACGAAAGCCCGAGACAATGCTCGGGCTTTTTTGTGTCATTTTTTAATGATCGAAGCCACAACGACACTTCTCGGTGCGAGAGTGATCTTGTTTACCTGTCTGTCGACCATTTTGTTATAGTCTGTGCCGGTTTTATGTGGAACATCGGTATAGAAATCAACATTCCAGCTGTAGCCCTGCGGCAGATCTGGCATCTGTACAGAACATTTTTCCCAATATGCGTTAATACCGATGAATACTGCATCATCATTTCCCTTTTTATCCACGCCTGCGAACATTACGCCGATAACGTGGTCATGGTCGTTGAATGTTTCATTCCACGCCCATGTGTTATGGATGCTTATATCTGGGAAACCGAGCTTTGACGGCTCAGTTGCATGCCTGATGACATCATGTTTCATTCTGTATGCGATCATATCGCTGACAAAATCGTGGATCTCCTTGAATTTCTTGAGGCGTTTCCAATCAAGCCACGAGATCTCGTTATCCTGACAATACGCATTGTTATTGCCGAACTGGGTATTGCAGAACTCATCGCCTGCAAAGAACATTACAGCTCCCCTGCTGCATAAAAGCGTTGCAAAAGCATTTTTCACCATTCGGTTGCGAAGTCCGTTGATGTAAGGGTCATCTGTTTCGCCCTCAATGCCGCAGTTCCAGCTTGTCACGCTGTTATCGCCATCGGTATTGTTCCAGCCGTTTTCGAGGTTATGCTTAACGTTGTAACTGTAAAGGTCATACATTGTAAAACCGTCGTGGCAGGTCAGGAAGTTTACCGATGCATTGTGCGCACGCTCGGGCGGATAGAGATCGGCAGAACCTGTGATACGCTGCACAGCTGCCCAAGCCATACCATTATCGCCTTTGAGGAAGCAGCGCAGATCATCACGGAAGCGTCCGTTCCATTCAGCCCAGCGGTTCCAGGACGGGAACGAGCCGACCTGATAGAGTCCGCCTGCATCCCAAGCCTCTGCGATGAGTTTAACACCGCTGAGTATAGGGTCATAAGCTATCATTTTCAGCAGCGGTGGATTCTCCAGCGGAGTGCCGTCCTCGCTGCGTCCGAGGATAGATGCAAGGTCAAATCTGAAACCATCGACACGGTATTCGATGACCCAATAACGCAGGCAATCGATTATAAACTGCTGAACAACAGGGTGATTGCAGTTCATAGTGTTGCCGCAGCCGCTGAAATTGACATACTTGCCGTCAGGGGTCAGCATATAGTAAACATTGTTGTCAAGGCCCTTGAAAGAGAAAATAGAGCCGTCTTCATTACCCTCTGATGTGTGGTTGAACACAACATCAAGGAACACAAGTATTCCGTTCTCATTACAGGTGCGGATAAGCGTTTTAAGCTCGTCACCTTCGTGGTTATACTCAACTCCCGAGGTGTAACTCGTGTTCGGCGCAAAAAAACAGGTCGTATTGTAGCCCCAGTAATTGAGCATTTTTTTGCCGTTATACTCTCGTTCTTCATAAAGCTCGTCAAACTCGAAGATAGGCATGAGCTCTATCGCATTGACACCGAGCTTTTTTAGATACGGTATCTTTTCGATAACTCCGTCAAAAGTTCCGTGATTCTTAACGCCTGACGAAGGGCTTTTGGTAAATCCCCTGACGTGAAGTTCGTAGATAACGAGGTCGCTGAAATTGACATTCAGCTTGTGGAAATTGCCCCAGTCGAACCTGTCATCGCATATTCTGCCGTGATAGCAATCGGTCGCACCCGAACGCTTTCCCCAGACACTCTGCCCTGTTACAGCCTGTGCATAAGGGTCAAGAATATTTGTCTTGCTGTCAAACAACAGACCTTTTTCGGGTGCATACTCACCTGTGAGGCGATAGCAATACTCGACCTCGTAGATGTCGATATCATAGACCATTATGGACCAGGTATCGCCTATCCTGTAACTGTCGGGAATAGGGATCTCAACGAAAGGCTCTGTTTCTCCTCGTTTGAAAAGCACGACAGAGCAAGCTGTTGCACCTGAGGAATGCACCGTAAAATTAACAGCGTGCAGCATTGCCGATGCGCCGTTGAGTCGGTAGATGCCCGGTCGGCACTCATATCCTGATATTATATCGGTAGCCTTATATGTTGCGGAGTTTTTCATTAGATCACTGCCTTATGGTAGATATTTTCAATGTTGCGTTCTTTGTGGTATTATACTATTATGATACCACATAGAGCAAGAATAGTCAAATTATTCAATTGGTGCAAGTAAGATCAGAACTTCAGGAGCTCGTTGTAGATCTCGATAGCGTAACGGTCGGTCATTCCGGAGATATAATCGATTATTGCCTGTGCGTATATCTGCTTTGATGCAAGCGTGCCATATATCTTATCATTTCTGTAACGCTTGTACGATATAGCCTTTTTGCCGAGCAGTCCGGGTTCAACGTATTTGCAGAGAAAATCAGAAAAGTCAGCCGTTAGTACCGGATAGACCTTAGCGAGCTTAGCAAGCTCTGCAAACGTATCAGCACCGTTATAGGAGCTTATCAAAGCGTTATATACCGCTCTGATAAGAGAGTTCACATACGCATTATAGACGATGAATTTTTCGTTTTTATAGATGTACTTATAGTTGAAGCGTTTTATCTCACCCAGCATCTCGTTATACTTATCACTCAGACGAATGCCGTTATCTATCGAGCTGTTATCGCAGATGCTTTTGATGAAATTGTGGATAATAACGGTCGTGTTGATCGTGCTTTCGCCGTATTTATTGGATATCTGCGCCAGCTTTTTCAGCTGAGGGAAACCGATAAAGTGAAGACGTATCGCATCTTCTATATCACGCCCGAGATATGCAATCTTGTCGGATATCTTGACGACACAGCCTTCCCATGTGTACGGCTGATACTCACCCGGGCTGTTGAACATGTCAAGGTCTATTGCTTCACAGCGCGGCTTGATGCCATTCTGATCGACTTCTCCGCAATGTGAGATGATGCCGTCCCTGGCAGCGTATGTAAGACAAAGATTGTCAAACTCACGGCTGCTGTTTTCGAGCAATTCTAGTTTATCGATAACTCGCAGGCTGTTTCGCTCATGCCAGAACTTATCAAGGTCATTTTCTTTACGCAGCAAAGTCAGCTCATTTTCACCCTGATGACCGAAAGGCGCATGTCCGAGGTCGTGCCCCATTGCGATGGCTCTTGTGAGGTCGGTATTAAGTCCGAGAAACTTTGCTATCGTACAGCTGACCGATTCAACGTGCTGGACGTGCTTCATTCTGGTGCAGATATGGTCATTGTCGATATTATAGAACACCTGTGTTTTATGCTTGAGCCGCCTGTATGCAAGGCAATGCAGTATGCGGGTGTAATCCCTTTCATACGGCGAACGGATATCGCTCGGTCTGCTGTAAAGCGGTTTGATACGCTCTGTATGCGTACTCCAGCAAGGATTATCCTCGGTCGAGGCAACGTGTGCTAATGCTTGTTTGTCCAAATCTGACACCACGCTTTCTAATTGCATCTATATAGATTATATCATATCACGGAGAATATATCAACTGCTGTTTTTATTTCGCTTATGTTATAATAAACAAAAGCTATTGAAATCCTTTATTGTTTATGATATAATATACACGAAAACCCATTGTAAAGGAGTTGTTGCTATGGGAAAGATCAGAAAGAAGCTTGTCAGATTCGCTGTATGCGCTGCACTGTCTGCGGTAAGCGCTGTATCTGCGGCATTTTGCGTGTCTGCTTATGATGCAAACACCAAGCTGCTCAAACAATATGAAAAGACAAAAGTCTCAGGCTCGGTAAACGGCGCGATAAGCGGCAGTTATATAGATGATATCACAAATGCCATAAACAGAGTCAATGCCATTCGAAAAGAGGCCTGTGAAGAGGGCGTGTGGGATCCGAGAAACAGCTCACGCAAACTGACACCAAGCGACTATGTTCCTATCAAATGGTCTCATGAAATGGAAGAAGACGCAAGACTGAGAGCAGCCGAAGCAGCAATTAACATTGAGCACACAAGACCAAACGGGCAAAGCTGCTGGACTGTCCAGGGCTCAGTTTTCGCAAACAGCGAAGTTCTTGCATGGAATTACAACAAGAATATGGTCAGCGGCATAAACCAGTTTTACAGAGAGAAATCAGCCTGGGTCAACAAGACATCAGGCGTTACGGGTCACTATACGGCGATGATCAACCCAAACAACAAGTATATGGGTCTTGGGTGCTTTTATGCAACATCAAATGTCAGCTACCCTAACACGCTTTGCGGCAGATTTTCATCGTCCACAAAAACAGCCACTAAAAGCGGTGCAGTCAGCAACTGCTATGTTCCTGTTCAGGTCACGGCATCAAAGCTGGCAAATGCTCGCATCAAGCGTGTATCAGGCAATGCATCTCTCACAAGCGGACAGAGTGCATCTTATGAACTGTGGGCAGATGCAAAATATGAAGTGAACACTGATCTGCTTCTCTATGAGGCAACTTGGAAATCATCGAACACTGCTGTTGCAAAGGTCGACAAATACGGCAAGGTCACAGCTGTGGGCAACGGAACAGTTTCAATAACAGCGACCTGCGGCAGCATTTCAAAGAGCGTTTCTGTTACTGTCAAAGATCCTACCAGCATCGCTAACTGCACGGTTACGCTCAGTGCTGACAAGATGTCTTATACAGGTGCACAGTTAAAGCCGTCAGTTACCGTCAAGAACGGTTCTGCAACACTTATAAACGGCACAGATTTCACTGTTTCGTATAAGAGCAATATAAACGTTGGCACAGCTACAGCAACTATCACAGGCAAAGGCGGATACACCGGTTCGGTAAACAAGACATTCACGATAGTTGCCAGATCGGTAAGCGCATTCACATGCACGCTTGACCCGGCAAACTGTACTTATAACGGCAAGGCTCAAACACCAGCCCTGACAGTTAAATACGGCAGCACGGTGCTCATATCACCGACTGATTATACTTTTGCATACAAGAACAACACGCAAGTCGGAATTGCAAGTGTTGTCGTAACAGGAGCGGGCAACTTCACAGGCACAAAAACAATTTCATTCAGGATATATCCGACTTATCTGCGCATCAGCGGCAGCAACAGATATGCGACCTCGGTTGCTATCTCAACAAAGAGCTATACGACAGCGGATACAGTTGTGATAGCCTCGGGCGAAAACTTCGCAGATGCACTTGCAGGCGTTCCTCTGGCAAAGGCATACAAAGCTCCGATACTGCTCACAGCAGCTAACAGCATAACTAACGAAACACTCAGTGAGATATCAAGGCTGAAAGCTAAAACAGCTATAATCTTAGGCGGCACAGGTGCTGTCGGAAGTGCTGTCGAACAAAAGCTCTCGGAAAAAGGCTTGAAGATCGACAGGATCGCAGGAAAAACTCGTTTTGAGACTGCTGCACTTATAGCAGAAAGGCTCAAGAAAAAAACAAGCACTGTTAAATCAGTATTCTGCGTTTACTATGACGGATTTGCAGATGCGCTTTCTGCAAGCAGCGCCGCAGCTATCCAGGGTTCGCCTATTTTGTACGTAAAAACAAAAGGTGCGCTTGACAGCAACACCAAGCAGTTCATCAACCAGAACACGTCAACTATACAGGGCGCTTATATTATCGGCGGCACGGGCGTCATCTCGGACAGTATGAAGAACTTGGTTCTTTCAGCAGGATGCAAAAAGACAACACGTCTGTCAGGCAGCAACAGATATGAGACCTGCATCTCAGTTAACAACGAGTTTGCATCGCTGTTCACATCGCCGAGCATATGCGCTGCAACGGGCAAGACATTCCCTGATGCGCTCTCCGGCGGAGTATTCGCAGCACTCAACAACTCCCCTGTTTTCCTCGCAGATCAGGCACTTAGCAGCACTCAACAGGCTTATCTGAAGAAAAGGACGTTCAGAACGATATACGTTTTCGGCGGCGCAGGCGCTGTACCTAACCCGATGATACAGCAGATAAAACAAAGCAGTGTATAATTCACAGAGCTTCCCACCAAATACGGGAAGCTCTGTTTTTTGTGCCAAATTATGAACGTGTTTTTTGTGCATTATGCAAGAGATGATAATCATTGACTTTAATACATAATTATTGTACAATGTGATTGTAACGATGACCCCCGAAAACAAAAGGAGGATTTGCTATGAAAAAGAAGATAGTTTCAGCGGTACTCGCTATGGTCGTATTGTTCGGCTCTGCAGCTGCTCTGCCGAAGGGCGCATTTACAGGCGATATAGGAATGTCTGTATCGGCAGCAAATGTTAACACAGATACCTCGGGCAAATGCGGAGAAAATGTCAGCTGGACACTAAATAACGGTGTGCTGACGATAAGCGGCAGCGGCGATATGTATGAAAAATACTCTTACTATACGCCCGATCAGTATTCTCCTTTCAGTGGCAGAGAGGACATAACATCAATCGTTATCAAAAGCGGTGTAACAAATATCGGAAAGCATATGTTCACGTACTGTGACAAACTCACGAGCATTTCTATACCAAGCACTGTTACTAAAATTGGTGAATATGCTTTTTATAACTGCAAAGGCATTAAGAAAGTGGTATTGCCTGACAGCATCACGCAAATGGATATGCACGCTTTCAGGGCTTGTAAGAGTCTTGAAAGCATCACCCTGTCAAAAGGTCTGACTACACTGTCCGCAGACGTTTTAAGTGAGTGTACATCATTAAAGACTATTAATATTCCTAAGAACATAAAAACTATCTTTTGGTCAGCACTTGAAGAAGATTCAAGCCTTGAAAACATTTATGTAGATGCAAATAGTGAGTATTTTTGCGATATAGACGGAGTTCTTTACTCTAAGGATAAGAAAAAGATTGTTATCTGTCCGGCTACCAAGACTTCTATCTCTCTTCCGAGCGGACTAACTGAGATCGGATACTACGCATTCGGCTATTGTAAAAAGCTTACAGAGATAAAGATACCTGAGACCGTGACTATTCTCAATAATCTTTGCTTTTGTCACTGCGAAGGATTAAAAACGCTCACGATCCCTAAAAATGTCACCACGTATGACGAAGGCTGCACTTTCAGGTGCGATAATCTTACCGACATAAACGTTGACAAAAACAATCCCAAGCTGTCATCATACGACGGCGTTGTATATAACAAGGATCAGACTACCCTGCTTTGCTGTCCTGAGGGAAAATCGGAAGTAAACATACCTTCGACTGTCACAAGGATCGAAGAATGGGCGCTGAATACAAACCGCAAGATAACATCTATCAAACTCCCGAGCGGTCTGAAAAGCATCGGTCTGCACTCTTTCAGAGACTGCAGCAGCCTGAAAACTATAACTATCCCCGACGGCGTTACCGCAATCGGACATGCGGCTTTCTATGGCTGTTCATCACTCGAATACATAAAGCTGCCAAGCAGCCTGACTAAGCTCGAAGGCTTTTTGCTTTATGGCTGTGAAAAACTGCAGGAAGTAAAACTGCCGCCTAACCTAACACTAATTGAAGATACAGCATTTTACAGGTGTAAAAATCTGCGAAGCATAGTTATACCGGACAGTGTTGCAACTATTGAAGAAAGAGCATTCACATACTGTGACAATCTGACGAGCGTTGTTCTTCCTGAATCACTGACAAAGATAGAGGGTTCAACTTTCTCCAGTTGTCCTAACCTTACGAACGTCTATATCCCCGAAGGCGTAAAATGCATTGACAGATTCGCTTTTGGTTCAAAAAACAACATCAAGAGCATATATATTCCAAGCAGCGTAACAACTATTGCTGAAGAAGCTCTGGGCTTCGTATACATCAACGACAAATTGGTAAAGGCTGACGGATTTACGATCTACTGCGAAAAAGGCAGTGCTGCTGAAAAATACGCCAAGGATAACGGATTTGCATATATCATTGCCGATATAACTCGCATTGCGGGCAAAAACAGATATGTGACCGCTGCAGCGACCTCGCTCAACAGTTATCCCGACGGCTGCAATACTGTAGTTCTTGCATATAGCATGAACTATGCCGATGCACTGGCAGGCGTTCCTCTTGCAACAAAGCTGAACGCACCGATACTGCTTACAGACACAAATAAGCTTGATGACAATACGCTTGCTGAGATAAAGCGTCTCGGCGCAAAGAATATAGTTATCCTTGGCGGCGAGGGTGTTATCAGCCAGAAGGTCATCGACACCCTTGTCAGCAATGGTATCAGCAAGGATAATATCAAGCGTTTCGCAGGTGCTACACGTTACGCAACAGCTGTGACCATAGCTAACGAGCTTAACGAGACACCGGAAGAAGTTTTCTTTGTATACGGCAACGGTTTTGCCGATGCACTTTCCGTCAGCACGGTAGCATCAAGAAAGAAAGCACCGATAATATATCTGACCACAGACGGAAAGCTTAACGACTACACCAAGGCGTATCTCAATAAGCTCAAAACAAAAGGCTGTGTGAAAAAGGCATATGCTATCGGCGGCAGCGGCGTTATTTCCGAGAACATGATAAAGCAATCTGCTGCTGCACTTGATGTCACATCCGTGACAAGACTTTACGGCAATGACAGATACGGAACCTGCGTTGCTGTTAATATGGCATTCAAAGGGATTCTCAGTGACAGCTCCATCAGCATCACAACCGGTGCAGACTTCCCCGACGCACTTGCAGGCGGCGTGCTTGCTGCAAAGAACAAGTCGCCTTTGTTCCTTGTAAACGGCAAGTCTGCCAAACTTATGCTGAACGATGAACAGAAAACATATCTTAAAGAAAAATCGCCTAAGAAGTACTATGTTTTCGGCGGAAACGGTGCAGTTCCGGAGGGACATCTTAATACGGTAGTTACTGTGAAATAATATTATTCAACTCAGCAAATATCATAAAAAAACAAGCCAATGCTTACAACAAATAAGCATTGGCTTGTATCATTTGTATGCCATTATTTTTTGAGTGCTTTCAGTTCGGCTACCATACGAGCTCTTCTTTTAGTCAGGGCAAGTCCAAGACGATAAGGTACAAGTAGAGGAAGTCGTATCCTGTTTTCATAAAACCATTTGTATCTGTTTGCAAAAGCATGATACGAGCTGTTTTCCTTACTTACCGGGATAAGCAATCTTCTGAAAAGGTACTTGATTTTTGCAGAAGTTTTATCACTCTCAAGTTTATTTTTTACATGGTTAGTGATATTCCCATAAGTTCCCGAGAAGATATAATAATCAAACAGCTTGCTCTCATCTTGCGAAAGCTTCTTTCCTCCGAGCAGAAGTAAAGCTAATTCACGATTCTGTTTCTCAAATTCAGCAATTTCAAGTTTTTCACACTCTTGCTGAATGTATTTCATATCAAGCTCATTGCGATAATGCGTGAGGTATACATACGTATCTGTAAGCGAACGAAGACCATTGCCTCCACCGGAAAAGTGCTTATATGAATGTGCTACCAAGAAAATGTAAAAATCATCACTAGAAAAATGATATCCGTAATTATTATCCGTATCTTTTTTAAGCAATCGTTTCACGTTGCCATAATAAACATTCAGTATTTCGGAATGACCCGTCCCAAAAAGATGTGTGTGAAGCTCAAAGTTTGAAACAGGTGACTTTTCAAAAGCAATATCATGACCACAATAGTCATGTAATACGCTGAAACCCAAGTCACGCATTATGTTTTTAACATTGGTTAAGCAATTACTATCAAACAAAATGTCTACATCACACATCTGGCGCATGCCAGTTTGTGGATAAAGATCCTTTATCACACTCCCCTTCAGCGGCATATACCAGATACGAGCCTTTTCAAGCTTAGCGAGAACAGCTTCACGCTCGGTATCAAGGATTATATTTTTCCTTATAGCTTTGAACTTTTCTTCTTCAAAGTCCTTGTCATATATTCCTGCAGACTCAAGAGCATAAGCGGCAATTGCAGTCAGAGAATGCGCCTTTGCAACAGTGAGAAGATCAGACAAATTGATCTTATCGATCTTTTCTTTGGCAGGGATCTTATTATTGAGCACACACCTGATAATGTACATCAGATAATACGCATTTTGTTTGTAATCGTGATTCGTCATAGTTTATCCTATTCCATATTAATCAAATTTCTGCTCTAACTGTAATGTAAGACTCATTGCAGTTAGCCTGTCTTTGTATATTATCGCATAACAGCTTTGGATTGTCAATAGTATCACATCACAGAACCCGGATAGAAGTCAAAGAACGATACCTGTAAAAGCAAGCATCGTTCTTTGAAAGGAAGTGATTATATGAAATCCAAGGTATATTTTAAATAATAACAGAACCTATCTTTGTAATATAGTTTACCAGCAATTCCATATTATTTCAATTAGCATAATACATAAAAATACATGTATTGTTTTGTTGAGTATGCCGGCAGAACTCAGCATTAGCAGTTATGCGTCGAGCTGACGATGTTGATCAATATCGATATGAAAACGACCCGAAGGACAAGTACATTCCTTCGGGTCAGATCAACTCTAAACTGCTGCTATGAGCGTCTGTTTCACAAGTTCATCAGGCACCGCCGCTGTGCCGCCAAACACAGCAAAATTACGGGCAGCTATTGAGTGGATATAATTCTTCTGCTCGTCGCTTAGATTTGAATCCTCAAGCACAAGAGGCGTTTTCCAATAAGCTGCATAAGCACCGCCTGCAAGTGCATCAGGGAAATCAAGACCCTTTGCAACACAAATCATTTTATTTGAGGCAAATGTGCCTGAAAATTTAGTGTTTACGGCAATGTTGGTCGCATATCTGTTTGCACCAAAAACACGCTGTGCAGTGCTTCCCACTTTGAGTCCGAGAGCAGATGCAGCCTGTTTCATCATATCATCTGAGATCACGCCCGTTCCGCCGATGAAATATGCATTTTTCACGCACTTTTTCTTTGCAAGTTCAGCAAGATACGATGCTGTGTTAGCTTCGATCGCACCATTCGTTTTGAGATAGATTATAGGTGCATTCTTAATGGCTGCGACTGTTCCTGCTGACAGTGCGTCGGGATAGCCGCTTCCACTGACAAAGAAAATCTCTGTCGGGTTCGGATTGACGAGTTTTGCAGTTTCAACAGCTGTACCGTACCTGTT
>CAMYUO010000014.1 GCA_947302065.1 uncultured Clostridia bacterium
CCGCCGCAAGAGCAGGCATTATCTGCCTCGATAAGCCGGGAAGATTCCTCGGTCTTATGTCAGGGCTTTACCAGAAGGGTTTTGTCGATTTCTACGGCAAAAAGCAGAACGCATTCAGCAGGGATCTTGAAGAGGTCAGCGAAAAGCTGCATACTATGGATTCAAGAAGCCTCAAAGTCGATGATGATCTTTCCGATGTCGAAAGATATATCCTTGCAGCCAACGAGTTTTTGTATTGTGCAACGCTCTATGACTGGCGCAACGATATCGACGGCAAGGAGCAGAAGATCCAGCCTGTCCAGGTCTGCGATGTGCGCACAAGTATGATCGTAGGGAATGGAGGTTGAAGCTGATGGATAATGAAAAGATGACCGCTTCTGCCGACAGCTATAACATCTCCACGGTCAGAAACTGCATAAACGCAGTGCTCGACGATCCGCAGATCGCAAACGTGCTCGGAAGCGAGTTCGTGGGCGAACTTAAAGACTGGGATACGCTCATCGGCAAGAAAATGGCTGAGCCGTTCACGCTCGTTATCCTCGGTGAGTTCAAGCGAGGCAAAAGCACGATAATCAATGCCATTCTGGGCAAGGAGCTTACCCCGACAAATGCAACTCCCGAGACCTATACCATAAATGAGATCTCATTCGGCAATTTCAGGACAGTTCAGGCTTTCCTTGAAAACGGCAGAAGGATCCCGCTGACGATCGAAGACATCAAGCGTGAAAAGCTTGAGCAGAGAATGAAGCTGTTCCCGTCAAAGATCGCATATGTTCAGATCAAGGATAATTCACCTATCCTCAACGAGATAAAGATAGTTGACACTCCTGGTCTGTCCGATCTGGAATCACTCGATAAAGAAGTAAGAGATTATATCGTCAATGCAGATGCGATAATGTATGCAGCATCCTGCCTGATGCCGTTCTCCGAAACGGAGCAGACCTTCCTTGCATCGCACGTTCTGCCGCAAAGGTTCGGTATGCTGTATATCCTTGTAAATATGCTTGATGCGCTCGAGAGCCGTCAGGACGCACAAAGGATACTCAGACGCTTTAAGAGCATCGCAGGACGCATAGTGCCAAACGCTGTTGTCTACGGCATAAGCGGCGCAGATGAGTATGCAAGGCGCATGGGCTTGGAAAGACCCGAGAACAAGGGCTTCCGTGACCTGTATGAAACGCAGTTTTTGCAGTTCGAGCTGTCGCTCAAGCGTGATATAATAATGCAGAAAGACGTTATCCGCTCGCAGAGAGTGCTCACGATGCTCTCGCAGATGCTTGCGGAAACAAATACAAAGCTCGATCTTATTAGCGAGATGGCAGACCTCGACGAGCAGAAGCTCGCAGAAAAGGTAAGCGCTATCGAATCTAAGGGTCAGGAGCTTGAAGCTGCACTTGAGGCTAAAAAGCCGCAGCTTCACCTTGGCATCATCGAGATGCAGCAGGAAGCTGAAAAGTGGATGTACGAGTTCTTCTCAAAGCTTCGTGCAAGCATACTCAAATGTCGTGAAAAGGACGAAAACGGCGAGGATAAATATCCTGCTGAGGACATCGAAAAGTATTTCTACCCGTACCTTATGGAAAAGGTGGGCGAGGCATACAGAACTTGTATCGAGCATCACAGAGACAAGATAGCTGTGCTTGTTGAAAAGATAAGCCACGACCTGTCCGAGTCGCTCGGCATCGAGGAGTATGATGACGAGTCCAAAGCACCGTCTGTTGAAAGAATAATGATGTCTGTAAACAAAAACGTTACAAGAAGTGTTATGGGCGTAAAGCTGTTCGGCACGAGCGAAACGTTCCCGCCTGCAGCGATGAAGTCGTTCAGCCTTATCGCCAAGAAGAAAAAGCAGACGGACATCATCGACATCGCACTTGAAAACTACGACGATATCAGAAACAATATCGTCAAGGATATCAAGACCGTTTATCAGGATCTTGAAACAAAGGCACTTGCAAGGCTCGAAAGCCTGTATAAGTATCAGATCGGTCTGAACAAAGAGGCTATCTCACAGACTCAGGAAATGATCGGTCAGCTCGGCGGCGGCGAGATAAAGGCTGCTATCGAGAAGGCAAAGGCTATGCTCAGAGAGCCTGAATCAATACTGGAGCAGTACGGACTGCAAGCATAAAAAATCAAGAGGTTGCCAAGCGGCAGCCTCTTTTTTGTGTCAGTTTTCTTTTGTAAGCTCTGCAAGATGCTTGTTTGAAAGCTCTTTGAGCTCACGACCCTTTTTCAGCAGCTCGTGCAGCGACTCTTTGTCGCCGCTTCCGATTGCATCACGGTACTCCTGCAGATGCTCTATTATGTGGTCTATCTCACTCACGAGCGCATCCTTGTTCATCATAAACAGGGGAGTCCACATATCCTCGTTGAGCTTTGCAACTCTCGTCAGGTCCTTGAACGAGCCTGCCGAAAAACCTGCCTGCCTCATAAGGCTCGGGCTTTTTACATAGCTGCTCGAAACGATGTGCGCAAGCTGAGATGTGTAAGCGATTATCTCATCGTGCTCTTTTGTGTCCGAAACGACCACCTTAGCAAATCCGCAGTCATAAGCGAACTTTGTGACCGTGTCAAGCACCTGCTGTTTTGTGCTGTCCGTCTTTGTGATAATAAAGCTTGCCTTTTCAAAAAGGTTGTCCACCGAGTATGAAAATCCCGAGAACTCACGCCCTGCCATAGGGTGACAGCCGAGGAACTCAACACCCGCATCAGCAAGCGGTTTTTCAACCGCATCAACTATCGCACCCTTGACGCCGCAGGTGTCGATTACGATGCCGCCCTTTTTGAAATTGTCCTTGTTTGCAAGCATAAAATCTATCGTCTGCACAGGGTGCAGGCTGATTATCACAATGTCGCAGATGTCCAGCTTGTCAGCGGTTATCTCGCTGTCGATAGCCTCCTGCTCAAGAGCGCTGCGCACAGCCTGCTTGTCGATGTCAAGACCGTAGCACATATACTGCGTGTTTTTCTTTATTGCCTTTGCAAGCGAGCCGCCGATAAGACCCAGCCCGACTATCGCAATTTTCATTTCGTTTCCTCCAATTTGTCCGCTTTCGTTAATTCAACTATCGCATTTGCATACATGTTCAGATTTGTCCTGAAAGTTTCAAGGCTGATATGCTCATCAGCACCGTGCATGTTGTTGTTTTCCCACGGGAACTCCGCACCGAAAGCAACAGCGCCCGGTGTGTTGTGAACATAAGTCACACCGCCCTCTGAAATGCACTCGCCCTTTGTTCCGCTGACGTCCTCATAAACACCGAGCAGGGTCTGCACAAGGGGAGTGTTCTCGTCAACATAGTGCGGTTCCATGCTCTCAACGCTTGTGACCTCAAAGCCGCCGTTTTCAAGCGCACTTGTGAGGATATCTGTTATCTCTTTGCTTGTCCTGTCGATAGGGAAGCGGATATCAACGCCTGCGGTCAGCTTGCCGTCGTCGATGTTGAGCTGTGTCAGCACGCAGGTCATCTCGCCCGACACCTTGTCAGCAAATCCGAGACCCAGCTGCTTTCCGCTGAAATCGCCGTGAACGAATATCTTTGCGATCCTGTCAAAGCCCTCAATTCCGAGCTTGCCAAACGCCTTTGCCAGCGCAGTTGCCGTGTTCAGTCCGTTTTCGGGACGTGACCCGTGCGCCGATTTTCCTATCAGCACGCCTGCGAGCATATTGCCCTGCGGCTCGGTGTTGAGCTTGAATCCCTCAAACTCTGCACACGCCTCGCCAAGCTCGTCAGCCGTTACATTTGCGATAACGAACTCAGCCTTGCCGGGAACGGCATTTATCACCGTGCCTGCTTTTAAGTAAGGCACATTTTTTTCGCCCTTTGTTATGTCGCCTTTGAACGTCAGGTGCACAAGACCCTTTTCACAGTTGAGCACAGGGAAGCTTCCGTCGGGCGTGAACACCATTTTGGGGAACGGGAACTTTTTCTGATAGTATGCGATGTCGTCACAGCCGCCCTCTTCAAAACCGCCGAACACCACTCTGAAATTGCGCTCTATCGGTATCCCGAGGTCTTTTATCGCCTTTACTGCGTAAAGCACCGCAACGCTCGGACCCTTGTCATCTATCGTTCCTCTGCCGTAAAGCACATCGTCTTTTATCGTCAGCTCAAAAGGCGGATAACTCCAGCCTTCGCCCGCAGGCACCGTGTCAAGATGCGACAGCACCGCAAGCACTGGCTCACCGTCTGAATAGTCGCCGTGTACGGCGTATCCGTCAACGTTGATCGTTTTCATTCCGAGCTTTTTGAGGAAATCCTCGCCCCATTTGAGAGCCTTTGCCGAGCCTTCTCCGAATGGCTTTACCTCGCTTTCAAGCGTTGCAACGCTGTCGATAGCGATTATCTCCGAAAGGCTCGCAAGTATCTCGTCCATGTGCTTTTCAAAGTATTCTTCAAAAGACTGTTTGTATTCAAGCATCGTATATCCCTCTTTTCAGTGTGCATACAAGTATCTCGGACGGGTTGTTTATGCGCAGTTTGCCAAGTCCGGCGGTCAGCACGAGTTTCCTCTGCTCACCGAACGCCTTGCTGTTGTAGATGCCCTTTGTGTATTTCGGGAAGAACTTTCTCTCGGGGGAGAACAGTCCGCCGATAAGCGGCAGTCTCACTACGCCGCCGTGACAGTGTCCCGAGAACGTCACATCAGCACCCCAGCGTGCATATTTTTCAAAGAAAAACGGGTCGTGCGCCAGCAGGAAAGTGCACCTTGAACTGTCAGGTCTGCCGAGTTTTTTCGTAAGATACTTCACGCTCGGCTCGGGCAGATTACGGTATCTCCAGTCGCTGTTGACATAGTAGTGCAGCGGCAGCCGCAGACCGTAAAGGTCGATGCTCTCATCGCCCTGCGTCAGCGTAGCCTTTTCGTTGCGCAGAACCGTCACATCAAGCTCTTTGAGCTTGCAGCACAGCGCCTCAAGACATTCCGGCTGATAAAGCTCGTGATTGCCGACAATGTAATATGTCGGTGCGATAGCTCTCAGCCTCGACATGAACGCAGCCTTCGGCTTCATATCCGTTTCGTCACGGCTGAACAGGTCGCCGAGGAAAAAGATATAATCTGGCTGTGCGCACCTGCAAAAGCCCATTATGTTGTTGAAATTATCGCCGTAGCGTTTTTTGTGCAGGTCAGAAAGAACAAGTATCTTCTTGCCGTCGAAGCTCTTGGGCAGATTCTCCACCACAAGCTCTCTGTTTGTGACCTTTATCTCTCTGTTTGCAATAAGAAAATAGCCTGCTCCGACTATTGTCAGCAGCAGGCAGCCGGTTGTTTTTAAAGACACGATATCACCTGTCAAGATAGTTTTTCAGATCGTTCATTGCCCATTTTGCGTGCTTGTATCCGTGCTCGTAAAGCCTTTTCAGCTTGTTCGGATCGTTCTCTGTCCTGCCGACGCCGAATGTCGAGTGCGGAGTGAAAACGAAAAGCTTTCCCTGCTTTTTGAGCTGCATTACCTCGTCAAGACACTTGTTGTAGCGCTCTGCTCTTGTTGCGATCGCCCTGCAAAGCGCAGGATATTTGCGGTAAAACTTCATTGCGAGCTTGCTTGCCGTGTCGGTCGTCTTGACGTAGCCAAGCGGTCTTGTCAGCACAACGATGTTCTTGTCGCAGCCCGCAGCTACCGCCTGTTTGTAGGGGATAGAATCTGCAAGTCCGCCGTCCATATACTTTTTGCCGCCAATCTCTATCATCGGGAACAGCATCGGCAAAGCGCAGGTCGCTTTCAGAAGTGTCCATTGCTTGTCCCTGCCCGTCTCCTCGATGTATTCCGCTTCGCCTGTCTGTACGTTCGTGACCACCGCATAGAACTTTGCAGGATTGCTGTTATACGCATCGTAGTCAAACGGAAGAATGCTGTTCGGAACGGTATCGTAGGCATATTTCAGACCATAGTAGCATCTGTTTTTCGGGTCGATAAGATTTCTTGCACCCATGTATTGCTTGCGGTTCATGATCTCTGTCGCAAGCTTGTAGTTCCTGCCGATCTGCTTTGAAAAATAACTTACTCCAAAAGCAGCGCCTGCGGAAACGCCATAGCCGATATCAGCCATGATGCCCTCTTCGAGCAGAGCGTCCATAACTCCGCAGCTGTAAACCGTCCTGCTTGCGCCGCCCTCAAAAGTTATACATAACATAAGTATATGTCCTTTCGGAGAAAATATGCGTTAGTCCTTGCTTGATTCAGACTCTGAAGATGATGCCTCGCTCGATGAGCTGCTTGATGATGAGTCTGCCGAGCTTGAGCTTGTGTTTCCGCTGCTTGGCTCAACACGCTCGAGCTGCCTGCCCGAATCGGTCAGCATATTCACAAGGTTGTCCATTGCATTCTTTGTAGCGTTGTCATCAGTTATTCTGATAGTAACGTTTTCCTTCATATTTGAAACGATAGTCTTTATCTCTTCGAGAGTCTTTACCTGACCCTGATAGATGTATGTGCTGCCGCTTACCTTAACGTCGTCATATACTGTCGGTGCAGCTGTCGTGGTCGTTTCAACTGCCGAAGATGAAGCGCTTGAAGACGAAGCCTTGCTTGAACCGCCGTCGCCGTCATCATCGCCCATGCCCGGGAAAAGTCCCAGCAGACCCATCAGCAGTCCGACAGAGCCGAGCAGCAGCAAAAGCAGCAGCAAAAGCAGCAGACGTCTTTTCTTTTTCTTCTTGAGCTTTTTGGTCTGTCTTTCAAGCTCGTCTCTATACTTTTTTTCCACATCTTTTTCAATACTCATTTTAAGATCCTCCCGATATTATTTCGTTGTATTTATATGTGTAAAGTAAATATTCTTATAATTGCCCTTTATCTTGCTAAGCACGTCCTGAACGTTGTTTACATCACGGTAGAGCACCGTGTTTCCGTCGTACATGAACGCCGCAAGGGTTATCGAGTCCTTGTCAAGACCGTATGAGTTCAGCGCCGACGACAGATTGTCCTTTAGCTTGTCATCGACCGTGACGCTCTGCGATGAGCCGCCGTTTTGTGAAACATAGATAACGTCGTGACCGCCCTCATATTTCATTTCCAGCGTGACCATCTTGCCTTCGTTGAAACCGTCGAGAGCATTCTGCATGTTCTCTGCATTCTGTTTCATCTCACGGTTCTGTTCATTGATCTTGTCTATCTCTTTCTGGTTTTCCTGCTTTGCCTCGTCTATCTGCTTTTGTGCGTCTGCCTGTGCCGACTGCACCTTGCTGTTTGCAGCGTCGATCTTTTCCTGCGCTTTCTTTTCTGCATCAGCCGCAGAGTTCGATACATTGAGCATCACCCAGAAAAGCATTATCATTATTATGTCCAGAAGGCTCGTAAGCTCGATGATTATTCCCTTGTTTTTGCGAAATCCACCGTTCATAGCTTACTCCCTGATCTCAGCCGTGCTCCTGCCGTTCCTTTCGAGGAACAGCTGAACGTTCTTTTCGTTGTCCTCTATCTTCGAGCAAACGACACCGTCGAGTATCTTGAAGATTATCGAGAAGATAAGTCCCCAGAATGTCGAGGTCAGCGCACCGTAAAAATTGCCCTGAACGTTTTCCATATCGCTTACCATCCCAAGCAGCGAGATGACCGTTCCGAGAATACCGAGCAGCGGGAAGATACCCGTCAGATTGACAAACAGCGAGTACAGCTTGCCCGTGTGGTTTCTCATCTCCACAACGTCTGTCTCTTTCAGCCGTGATACCTCTGCGCCTGCCTCCTCACTCGATGATCTCGCATCAGGCACGAACACCGTCAGATGCAGCTTTTTGTAGAGTCTCTCAGCCGAATTTTTGGTAGAGTAGTAAACGAATCCCGTGAACACAGCCACCAGGAATATGATAAGGTCAAAACCCCATAGATTCATGAATATGACCGAGAAAAAGTCTTTCATCAGGCTATTCACCTCCAAATTACATATTATCATATTTTAAAGCAAAAATCAAGGCTATTTGCGCTTATTCTTTAAAATTCGGGCAGCAAAAAAGCGCTGCACCAGTGATGCAGCGCTTTGTATGTTCATCAGTTCCTTGTCGATTCAAAACCGCCCTTGTTAAAGAACAGTTCTCTGATCGCAAGAGCACAGCCCGAAAGGAATCTGTGCTTGTCCTCAATGATCGAAAGCTCTATCTTGCTTGCCACAAGCGCACCGCCGACCTCTGTGAGAGCGTTCTTGAGTTTCTGGAACTCATTCTCGTCACGGAAGTTGAAGTTGTGCAGAACTATCTTCTGAGGATTTGTCGAGAAGTACAGGTTGTTGAGCAGTACAGCAGTAAGCCTAAGACGCTCGTCAAGTATCCTGACTACCTCAGGCTCGCCCTTGTCGTATGCCACAAATACCATTTCTCTTGTCACATTGTCAAAATTGCCTCTTGCAGCCTCATAAAGGAACGGGGTTCCCTCGGGCGAAAAGACGGCTTTGATCTTGCGCATCGTTGCCATAGGAGTAAGCTCGTTCTCAACGCAGCCTCTTCTTCCGCACTGGCAAACGGTATCCGCATTCGGATTGATTATCATCTTGTCCACGAAGTTGGTTCTGTTGTCATACGAAACGATAGGCTCGTTAAGGTTTGTCACAACGAAATGCACCGTGTTTCCGTAATGCAGGAAAGCGATGTTGTGACGGTTCGGGTCTTTTGATTTCAAAAAGTCGATGTTCGCCATAGCCGTGCCCTTGACAGAGTTGTCAAATACAAGCGGCAGCTCGGTGAACTGTCTTACCTTTGCGAATGCAGTCGAGTAATCAGGCTCTGCATCAACTACCTTGATGCCAAGCTTTGAATACATCGTCGGGAAAATACCGAAACCGATGCCGAGAATGTTCTCCTGAGTCAGACAGTTGTCCGAAAGGATCTCCTTTACCGACTCAAGAACGAACTGCTCGATCTGCTCATATGTCGTAGATGCGTTTGTTTCAAGATTTCTCTTGTCAAGCACAGCGCCTGACAGCGTGGAAAGACCGATGCTGATGTTCTGCTCTTCGATAGTGATACCTATAACGAACTTGTAATGATGATTGATGTCGATAAGTATCTTCTTTCTGCCTCTGGGAGCTTTCTCGGTAACGTGTCTGTACTCGCCGATCTCCTGAATGATGCCCTGTTCGATCATCTCGTTTGTGATGATAGTTACAGCAGCTCTTGTAAGTTCAAGAGTACCTGCGATGTCGATCCTTGACGTAGGTCCTCTGGTCTTGAGTATCTTCAGTACCTGCATACGGTTGCGGCGCTTCAGATCAAGTTTACTAATTCCGTGTTGTTCCATAGTTTAAGTGCCTCCGTGCTAAAGTTTTTGTATAAAATCGTCAAATAATTTGTTTATCCATACAACAAATTATAGCAGGAGAATTTGAACATAGAATTAATAATTAATTATAATTTAATAACATATCACATTTTACAGATTGTTTACAAAATCATATCCTCGTCGATATCGTCCTCGATCTCCTCACCGTTGATGAGCTTTCTGAGGTTTTCAAACTCCTCGGTCGAGAGGGTAACGCCCTTGCCCATTCTTGTGTGATCGGGATTCCATTCTCTGATGTCATACTTAGGGTCTCTGTCGTTCCAGCTGATAAGGTTGAGCTCTTTTGTCCAGCCCTTTGCATTCTCCGAAAGGATACCGAGAGTTTCCTTGATCTCAAATTTCAATTCTGCCATGTTAATAACCTCCAAATATTAAACGGTAAAGCGCAAGCGCAGTTACCTTTTGTTGACGAATTTTCTGATAGCCAGACCTATCTCGTGAGAGTAGGCGAGCACGTATGCAGGTATCTGCACGATCACAACGAACACCGCCATCAGCGGACTTACATACCAGCCGAGCAGCATGCTCGATGCAACTGTCAGCAGAACGATGTCTCCGAGGAACTTTCTGTAAACGATCCTCGGCACAGCCATAAGCACGAATGCGATAACGGCTGCAAGCATATTCTGCTTGAAGAATACCAGCACGGAAAGTGCGATTATCAGCGGATAGCCGATGATCGGCTTTTTGATCGCAATGATAACGATTACAAAGCCGACAACAAGGGCGATAGCCTCTGCGATGCCGAAAACTCTGGTCAGGAATCCTATTGCGAGCACGCTGAGGAATATCAAAGTTGCTATAAAGCCGAAAACGTCTTTGATAAGCGACGCATTGTCAAAATGGTCTGCTATCTTTCTCGGCAGGAACCTGTGCAGCAGGCTGCTGAGCGACTTTGCGTTGTAAACGAATACGATGGCGTAAAGCAGCAGCAGCGACAGCGCAATGAACAGGTCACCGATATCCAGCTGTGCAAGGAAGTCTGCTCCAAGTACGTTTATCATCATCATCGCAACAAGCAGTATGTTGCTGAAAACGAGCTTTTTCCAGTCTATCCTGAACGGTATCAGCGCCCTTGAATCGAACGCTCTCGCTACAAATACCGTAAAGTATGCAACGACAGTCGATATCGCAGGACCGTAAAGTCCGATCCTCGGTATCAGTATCAGGTTCAGCCCGACGTTGACAACGCCTGAGATAAGGCTCGTGAAAAGCGAACGCTTTGACTTTTTGGTGGCGATGTATATCGACCCCATAAACGTCGTAAAGCAGGAAAATACGGTTGAATAGATAAGTATCGGCGAGTATCTGATACAGTCGTGAAACTCATCACCTATCCAGATGTTCGTCAGCGGCTGTATTATCAGCAGACAACCGCCCGCAAGAATGTATATCAGGCTCTGGTTGAAATCAAATACCTTCTCGTAAAAGTTATCTCTGTCCGCCGAGTCGTTCTCGGTTATCGCGGACATGTTCCACGCCTGTCCGAACATCAGATATACGGTTGCAACGATGTTAGGTATCTTGTATGCCGCCGACAGCACGCCGTTGTACTGCTCACCCATGATATATGTCGTCATGAACGTATCCGAGCTGTTGGTTATCAGCCACAGCAGCTGTGCAGGGATAAGCGGAACTGAGTATTGCAGCATCGTGCGGAAAAGATCGCCGTTCCAGCTTCTTTTGTCAAAATGCTGCCACAGCTTTGCCGCAAATACAAGAAATACTATCGAGATAAAGTCCGACAGCACCGTCGCCAGCATGAACTTTGCAATTGGCGATGCAAGAACGCCGCCAATGCCGAAAAATGCGTGATCTTTTGGAAATACCGTAAAGAACAGCACGTTGAACAGCAGCGTGAAAAGCGTCGTGATTATGCCGTTCACAGCAAACAGCTTGACTCGTTCAAGCGCTCGCACATATGTCGAGTACAGCGTTTTCATACTCGACATAAAGATGTACAGATATAGTATTATACCGTAATTCCCGAGATATTTGCTCGCCACGCCCATCATCGTGACTATGAACATCAGCACCGCAAAAACGCCGAGTCCGCCGAGGCAGACAACGTTGCCTATGGTAAAGACCGCCTTTTTGTCGTATGCCTTGTCAAGTCCGAAGCGTATAACAGCCTCGGCAATGGTCATCGAAGCGATAGGGATAGCCCAGTTTGCGATCTGCGTCAGCACGTCGGTGACGCCGAGCTCTCCTCTTGACAGAGCGTTTGTATATATAGGTATTAACAGTATGACAAGTATTTTAGAGCTGAAAGACCCTATTGCAAAGGTAAGCGTGTTTGAAAACAGCTTACGGTAGCTGCTGGGAGCTTTTGTCTTGGTCATGATGTTACCTCTATCCGACTGATTAGTTTTGACAATTCATTTTATTATTATATCACACCTCACACCATTTTGCAATTACTTTTTTGTTATTGAAAACAATTCGGAAAAACTGTGCAAAACTACTTGAAAAATACTGCGAAATAAGTTATACTATATAAAAGAACAAACGCAAGTGGAAAAATAATTACAGCTATATCGGTTCAGCCGGAAAGGAGCAGGGGAGTTATGCCAAAGAAATTAAAGGTTTGCATCATCGTGTTCTTGTCAGTGTTTGCTGCGGTGTTTGCAGCAAATATCATCACGGAGATATTCAAGACCAAGCTCAACAAGTATTATTCCGTGACCTGAAAAAAGGCATTATCAAAGCGGGGATCGCAGCTGTGTGATCTCCGCTTTGTTTTGTCTGTCAAAGGCAGAACCTGTGGCTGCCGATGACGGTCACCACCTGCCGTGAGCGTATGAATTTGTTCGATGTCTTTGCGGGATTGTAATAGTAAATGCAGCCGCCTGTGGGGTCCCAGCCGTTGAGCGCATCTCTTGCCGCCTTGTATGCCGAATCGGCAACGTTCTGATAAAACTGTCCGTCGGTCACAGCGGTAAAAGCACCGTTCTGATAAATGACTCCCGAAAGCGTGTCGGGAAAGGACGGGTGCTCTATTCTGTTGAGGATAACTGCACCGACTGCGACCTGCCCGACATAAGGCTCGCGTCGTGCCTCTGCGGAGATTATCCTCGCAAGCTTGGAAACGTTTGCTTGTGTCGCCGCAGGTATCGTGCCTATGCTTATCCCGAGCGCCTTTAGCGTCAGCGGTCCTGCGATGCCTGTCTGCGAAATGCCTTTCTGCTTTTGGAAAGCAATGACCGCCTTTCTCGTTATCTCACCGTAATATCCCGTAACATCGGACTTGAAAAGTCCACGCTCTTTGAGCTTTTGCTGTATCGCACGCACCTCAGCACCTCTCGAGCCGACCTGTGATGTCGCCGCAATTCCCGTCTTATCCTGTGGAAACATCGGCAGGCACGCCGCTATCGTCATCACCGCAGCTGCGACCGCCGCACGCAGATGTCTCTTTCTGTAATGGGTTTTCATTTGAGACCTCCTTGAAGATTGGTGTTAGTAATCTTTGCAAAAGCTCGGAAATTATTCTTTTTGCTTGATTTTGTACACGAAACTTAGAACAATTAAACAAACGGTCAGGACGAAAACAAATGCTTTTGTGCATATCAACGGAAAATAAAAAAACACGAAAAACGTGTTGACAAACCGGTATTAGCGTGATATAATATATAGGCACTCTCACGAAGGGAGCTGCTCAGTATCTTGAAAATTGAACAATAAACGAAACGAAACCCTTGGAAATACTTTGA
>CAMYUO010000015.1 GCA_947302065.1 uncultured Clostridia bacterium
AGACTTTCGTCAAGCTGACCGTGACCAACATCTATCGCATAGACCAGCTTTGCGCCATGCTCAAGCAGGCACTGCGTAAAACCGCCTGTTGATGCGCCGATATCAGCACAAACCAGACCATTAACGTTGATCTCAAAAGTATCAAATGCTTTTTCAAGTTTAAGACCGCCTCTGCCCACAAAAGCAAGGTCATCGGGCTGAGACTCGACAATATCATTCTCACCGATCTCTTGTGCCGGCTTAGTGCAGGTCTTTCCGTTTACTGTTACCTTGCCGTTTTTGATAAGTGCTTTGGCTCTTTCACGGCTCTTTGCAAGACCGTTTTCGGTCAGGTATACATCAAGTCTGCTCATCGCTCAAGAAGACCTCTATCTGCTGTGCCATTCTTTCTGATGAGAACCCAAGCTCATCAAGCAGAACGTCACAATCACCATGCTTTACAAAATAGTCGATAGTAAAAGGTGCGATATTGTCGCACACAGCCGCATACTTTTCGCTGATAGAGCCGTAATCATAGCACTCTTCAAAGAAGAATGCAACATCATAGCTTGAAATGATATCAGCGATCTGCTCGCTTATCGGGAAGATCTCAACGAGTCTCAGCACATCACAGATTATATCCTTGGTTTTAAGGATCTCAAGTGCTGCCATAACGTTGTTGCACAATCTGCCGTAGGTCACGATAAGAATGTGACCGCCTTTTTTGATATGAGTAAATGACGTATTCGGTTCGGGATTCTTGATAAGGCTCTTTTCATTGCCTCTTGGGTATCTGACAGCAACGATGCAATCGTCCTCATTTATCGCTTTACGCAGGCAAAGCCTGAGTTCCTCATAATCCGAAGGCGAATAGATCTTTGTATTAGGCACGCTCGAAAGGAACGACACATCAAAAATACCCTGATGTGTCTCACCATCGTTTCCAACGATACCCGCCCTGTCAACGCACAGCACTGCATGGTAATGGCATATCGAAAGGTCGTGGATTAACTCATCATATGATCTTTGCAGAAAGCTTGAATAAACGGCGAATACGGGGATATATCTCATCTGTGCAAGTCCGCCGCAGAATGTAACTGCATGCTCCTCTGCTATGCCGACATCAAAGAATCTCTCGGGGAACTGCTTGGCAAAATACTGCAAGCCCGTTCCGTATTTCATAGCTGCGGTAATGGCGCAGACACGCTTGTTCGTTCTTGCGATATCACAAAGCTCCTTGCCCATCACAGACGAAAAGCTGTCGCTTGCAACCACGTCCGGGTTGCCGGTTGCGATCTCGAAAGAGCCGACACCGTGATACTCACCGGGATTCTTTTCCGCAGGAGTATAGCCTTTGCCCTTTACGGTATTGACGTGGACGAGAACAGGTCTTTTCAGAGCTTTCGCAGACTGAAGTCCCCTTTCTATCTCACCAATGTTATGACCGTCGATAGGGCCGATGTATTCAAATCCGAGATCCTCAAAAAGCGTTGCGTGCAAAAGTGCATTCTTTACAGTATCCTTAGAGCCTTTAATGACCTTGCTGACCGGTGAACCGATAACAGGAGTCTTGTTGAGGACACTCTTAACGGCGCTCTTGGTCTTGTGGTAGCCTTCCCTCGTTCTGAGAGTGGAAAGATACTTTGCCATGCTGCCGACGTTTTTTGAAATGGACATTTCGTTATAATTTAGGATAACGATTATGTTTGTGTTGCTTTTTCCTGCGTTATTCAGTCCCTCATAGAACAGACCGCCAGAAGAAGCTCCGTCACCAACGATAGCAACTGCATAATGGTCATCTCCATTGAGTTTCATAGCTGTAGCCATACCGAGCGCAGCAGAGATAGAATTTGAACTATGTCCGCTGATAAACGCATCATGGACAGACTCATCAGGTCTGCAAAAGCCCGAAATGCCGTCTTCTTTTCGCAGTGTTGAAAACTTCTTGGCACGCCCTGTCACGATCTTATGGGTGTAAGCCTGATGACCTACATCCCAGACTATCTTATCCCTCGGCGAGTCGAAAACTCTGTGAACAGCAACAGTAAGCTCAACAGTACCAAGGCTTGAAGCAAGGTGACCGCCGTTTTTTGAAACTGTAGTTATAAGAAGTCTTCTGATCTGTTTGCAAAGCTCGTCGCACTGCGGCAAGCTGAGCTTTTTCAGATCGGCAGGAAGATTCATTTTATAAATATCAAGCTTGTTATTATAGCTCATTGAGATACTCCCAATCCTTGTTGTCAATTGCGTCTGCTGAGCAGATCATCTGTAAGCTCTGAGAGGAAACCGTTATCTTCAAAAGCAGTCAGGTGTCCGAGAGCCTGCATTGTAAGCTGCGATGCTATCTGTCTTGAACGATTCTCGCCGAGAACAGAAACATAGGTGCACTTGTGTTGTTCGCTATCACTGCCTATCGGCTTGCCGAGCTCTTCAAAAGTGCCTGTAACATCAAGCAGATCGTCAACGATCTGAAAAGCTCTGCCAAGCGCAGATGCATATTCTGCTGCCTTTGGGATAAGCTCAAATTTGCCAGCGAGGATTACGCCCATAACGCAGGCTGCCTCGATGAGCGCACCTGTCTTGTATGACTGCAGAACATTGAGCGTTTCAATATCAACATCTTTGCCCTCACAAGCAAGGTCGATGACCTGACCGCCGATCATGCCGTTAACGCCGACGCCTTTACTGAGCACCGAAATGAGCATGACCGCTTTGTCAGCGGATATCCTGCCATCGAGAGCAGCATTTGAAATGACCTCAAACGCAAGTGTATTGAGAGCATCGCCTGCAAGCAAAGCAATGCTCTCGGGGAAAGCCTTGTGGCATGACGGTTTGCCTCTGCGGTAATCGTCATTATCCATACAAGGCAGATCGTCGTGGATAAGCGAAAATGTATGTATAAGCTCGATCGAACATGCAATATCCAGAATACTGTCCATGTCCTTTCCGCCGCACATGCGGTAGAACTCAAGACAAAGCACAGGTCTGAGCCTTTTGCCTCCTGCCATGAGCGAATACTCCATAGCCTCGCAGACAACACCCTGAAGCTCGGGTTTATCGGCTGTAAAGCTCAAAAGGCACTCATCGACCGTCTTTACATATTTATCAAGGAGCTGCTTTGCTGCATCATTCATCTGCGGTTTCTCCATTCATCTGTTTTACTGTAAGTTTGGCTTCTTCAAGTGTTTTTTTGCACTTGACCGAAAGCTCAACGCCTTCTTTATAAAGATCAAGCGACTGCTCAAGCGAAAGCTCGGAGCTTTCAAGCTTTTTAACTATTTCATTGAGTCTTGAAAGATCTTTCTCAAAGCTCATTTATATCTTCCTTTCGGGTCAAATCTGTTACTGTCGCACTAAGCTCATCATTTCTGAATCTGACAGTTATCCTGTCACCGTCATTTATCTCTGCTGCCTTTGAAACAACTGCACCGTCTTTCTGAACGATAGAATATCCTCTCGTCAGAACATTGAACGGACTGAGTGCATTAAGTGTGCCTGCGGACTTTTCAAGAGCAAACTCTTTTTTGCTCAGAGCGCTGTTCACGCCTATCAAAAGCCGTTTTTCAAGTTCATTTACAAGCTGAGTATCCTTTTCAAGTTTACTGCTCGGTGAATACAGTTTCAGATCGCTTAGGCACTTATCCACCTGATTGGATTTGCGTTCGATCATTGCGCTGACAGCATTGGTCATTGAGTTTTTAAGGCTGTCAACAGCGCCGAAAAGCTCTGCCCTGTCAGGCGTTGCAAGCTCCGCTGCAGCCGAAGGTGTCGGCGCACGCAGATCGGCGGCATAGTCAACAAGCGTAGTATCTGTTTCATGACCGACCGCTGTAATGATTGGTGTTTGACAATCATGCACCGCAACTGCGACCTTTTCAGCATTGAACGGCATAAGGTCTTCGAGCGTTCCGCCGCCTCTGGCAAGGATTATCGTATCAAACTCGCCGGTGTCAGCAAGCTTAAGGCTCTCGCAGATATTATCCGCAGCCTTTTCGCCCTGCACCTGAGTGTGAAACAGCCCGACGGTGCAAATCGGGAATCTTCTCTGAAGAATGTTGAGTATATCCTGCAGCGCTGCTCCTGTTAGTGAAGACACAACAGCTATCTTTCTCGGAAACAGCGGGATCGGCTTTTTAGCCTCTTCATCAAAGACGCCCTGCTTTATCAGCTTTTCCTTGACAAGCTCGATCTGCATATGCAAAAGACCGCTGCCGAGCGGAGTTATATCTGTTGCGATGATCTGATAGGTCCCGCCTGCCTCGTAAAGCTCGACGTTTCCTGTAACGACAACGCTCATACCGTCTTCCGGCTCAAATTTAAGCCTGCCCATGCAGTTTGCAAACATAACAGCTTTGACGCAGCTTTGCTGGTCTTTTACTGTAAAATATGCGTGACCTGACTTATAGTTCACACCGAAATTAGAGATCTCGCCCTTAACGCAGATGCCTTTGAGCTTAACATCTGATTTCAGCTTGAAGGCAACGTATTTATTAAGCTGTGAGACCGTAAGTATCGAGCTCATCAGACTTTGCCCTCCTTTATTGCGCCAAAAAGAGCTACACCTGCGGCATTATCGCAGGAAAACTCAGGATGCGCAAAATAGCCGTCACAAACCGAAACGAGCATATCCTTAATCAGTTTATCCGACATAACGCCGCCAGCAAAGATAACAGGTATTTCGCCGTATTTTTCAATTGCCGCTTTTGTCATCGCACGGACAGTGCAGCCGATATATTCAAGGCAGAACTTAGCCGTATCCTCGGCACAAACTCCGCTTTTAAGCATAGCATCACATTTGTTCTCAACACCCGAAAGGCAGCAATCAGTGCCTTTCAGCACAGGCTTTATAGAAAACTTAGCTTCACTTTTCACAGCCAGTTTTTCAAGCTCAGCACCGCACGGAAAATCAAGTCCGAGCATTATACCGACCCTGTCAACAGCTTGTCCTGCTTTAAGATCGAGCGAGCCGCCGATCTGTTCTATATTGATAACATTTTCTTTATCAGGCTTGCACAGAAGAAGATCGGTCGTACCGCCGCTGACGTGTAAAGCAAGAAAAGACCTGTTCGATTTGAGCAGATCAAGCCTTTTACACGAATATAACGCCGCAAGGATATGCCCTGTCTGGTGATGTGTGGCATAACAGCTCACACCGCAGGCAGCTGCGACCGACCTTGCAGCAGACTCCCCTGCAAGAAAGCAGGGCATATACGAACCTTTTACATTTCTCGGTGCACAAGAAAAGCTTACGCCGCTGACAGACCTGTCTCCCTGCAAGAGCTGTTCCATAAGCTCAGGGAGTTGCTTAGTGTGATGAAACACCGCATCAGACTGGCGTATGCCCTTTTCGCCGCTTTTAACAGGCAGAAGCTTTTTGATAGAAAGCATCTCGCCCGTGTTTGTATCAAACGCTGCACACGAGGTAGTGAATTGCTCGTATCTATACCGAGATAAAGGCTCATTGCTTATCGTCAAGCTTGTCCTTGACATAATCACTTTTTGAAAACGAGCCAAGCACGCCGTTTACAAACGACACGTCAGAGTTGAGCGCATACGACTGAGCAAGCTTAACAGCCTCGCTGATAGCTACATTCACAGGCACTCTATCGTCAAACATAGACTCATAGATAGCAAGCCTGAGCAGCGCAAGGTTTACCTTTGGGATCCTGTTCACAGCACGCTTATCACTGAACTTTGAAATGATCTCATCAAGCTGATCTGCCCTATCGAATATATTTATAACGAGCTGCTGAGCCTCTTTGTCGAATGCAAAATCATCAACTTCCTTTGCAGCCTCAAATAACTCTTCAAAAGAATCATCTCTGAAAAGCTTTTCAAATGAGAGCAGAAACGCTGCTTCTCTTACCTGTCGCCTTGATGCCGGCACAAAAACACATCCTTTTTGATCTTTCTAATACAGCACAAAGCTGACCTTTGCTATAAGCAAAAGTCAGGCTTTATCTTCTGTCGTATGCACACCGCATACGTTAATATTCACTCTTGCGACCATAAGTCCGAGCATATTCTGAATGGAACTCTTGACCTTTTCCTGTATCGACTCGCTGATCGCTACGGCTTTTGTTCCTGTTTCAAGAATTATGCCGATGGTCACGGAAATAACGTCATCAACAAGACCGATGCGAATATTTCCGAAATTCTCCTGTTTGAGCCAGATCTGTCTCGGAGTTTTCATAACAGGTGCAACGGAATAAACGCCGTCCACTTCGTTCAAGCAATTTATGATTATCTGTGCGATAACATCCTGACTGATATGCAGGCTTTTTTCAACAGTATCATTGTTTTTGATCATATGTACAAACTCCTTTACTGATAATATTGATCTGCATTATATTCACGGAAAAGACAGCCTTGTGACCAAGCCGATCTTTTCCCCGTCTATAGTTATATACAGTATAACACATTTCAACGAAAGTTACAAGTGTTTTTACCGATTTTTTTGAATATGAGCAGATTTTTTATCGAGTATTGGAACATATGACCGCCGGTCAGCTTATCCGCCGCACCTGCGCTGTTTCAGGCAACGTCAAAGATCCTGATATTCTCGTTCGGTACAGACACCTCTGAAAGCAGGATATCCTTTATTTTCGCTGCCTCGGTCGCCATAAGGCCGTCTTTGGTGCCCGTCTTGACAACAATGTTGGCAGAAGTACCGTCAAGATAGACCACGCAGTCCTTAAAGCCTGCTGCTTTGACGAGGCTCTCTATCTTGGATTCCGTCTCCATAAGCCCTGTCATCGACTGTGCCTGCATAGATGCGGCTTTCTTCTCGTCTTCGGTAGCATCTCCCCCGCCGATTATCGACTTGAGTGTCTGAACAGCGGTATCCCTTGAGGTAGATCTTTCAAGTCTTGCCTGTGCAAAGTAATCAGCATCGCTGTCCTTGCTGACAAGCTGGGATTCGCCGTAGTTTACAGACTGATTCTTGACGACATCTGTTGGCTTGATATTACCGCCCGTGGCAGAATAAGCGTAGTTTATGTAGATCGCCAATCCAAGAATAAGCGTCATGCCCGCAAGGATTATCTGCTTTTTACCGATGATCAATGATGGTTTTTTCATTTTTGGTTACCTCTCTTAGTTAGTTTTACCCTCGACACATATCTTGCCGTAAGGCAGGTCTAAAGCTGCACTGACAGCTTTGATAACTCTCTCTTTGATAGTGACATTCCCACCTCCCCGGCAGACAACGACGACCCCGTTGATCTTTGGTCTGAGTGTTTTCGTGACAAGCGCCTGGTTAGAGCCGCTGTCTATCATTACTATCTCACTGCGGTAATGCTCATTTGAGCCGCCGCTGGCATATTCCTGTGTTTTGTCGATGTTTTCGGCAAAAACATACTCTGCTGTTCCCTCGACAGAAAGCATAACGCTGCACTCGCCTACTCCGTCTATTTTCTGAAGTATGTTTTCAAGTTCGGCAGTTACCTTATCCTTGAACTCATCTGCCTGAACATCGGGCTGGGCGTTCTGAGCTGATTTAGCGGTTTCTTTGGCTTTATCGCTGCTGCCTATGCTTGACAGCGCAATTAGGACTATTCCTATAATGCCTGCTGCAAATATCATCTTAGTGGTCCTGCCCGATGAGGTCAGTTTACCCAGGCTCTTTCTGATATCTTTAATACTCAACTTGTTTCACCCTCAATGACTTCGACCTGCGTTTTTGGTAGTTCGCTTAATATGAGTTTGCTTATTTGCTGTTTATCCTGATGAGTTGAACAGACCTGTACTTTTGTTATATTCATCTAAATCCAGCGTTATGATAACATCTTTACATTCGATACCGTTTTCGCTCAGTTTCTTTTGAAAGTATCCCGAAAGCTCTTTTCGGGCATTATCAAATACAAGGCTATTCTCGTAGTCTTTTATGTCTTCATATATCTTTTTGTCGTAACTGACAGTATAATCATTGAGTCTGAACTTGAAGTCGCTGTTCATAAACGGCGTTATCACGACCATTACCAGCACAAGCCCAAGAACGAGATCAAGCTGCTTTTTCATCGTACCCTCGGGTGAGGCTATCTCGAGCATACTGCTTACAACGCCAACGATACAGGCTGAATATATTATGGTTTTTACAGTATCCATTTACCCTCCGAGATTGAACGCTGTGAGCATCAGAACTGTCGTTGCGACAGTGAAAAAGATCGCATAAGCTATAACGATGCTCATGCCTATGCTCAGAACAGAATTCACACTGCCAAGCAACCCAGATATCTTTGATCTGCCGAAAAAGTCATTTACACTTTTGGCGAGAAAGATCGCCAGCTTAACTGCGATTATCGAGATGACAGGCTTGGCAACGATAATAAACAAAACTATGATACCGATGCTGCCGACAGTTGAGCGGATCACCCCAAGGCTGCCTTTCACTGTCGAATATGCTTCAGATACAGAATTGCCTATCACAGGGATAAACCTTGATGCGGCAAACTTCAAGGCTTTTGATGATACATTGTCCGCCGCTGCTCCCGTAAGACCCTGTATAGACATAAGTCCCGTAAAAACAGTCATTATAAGTCCTAGACCCACTATCACAAACTTTTTGATGCTGCCGGCAACATCGGTAAAATTCAGCCGCGGATTTATAGTGGAGACAAGAGTGACTGCAAGCACGATACTCAGAAAAGGCAAAAGCACTTTAGATGCGATAACGCCCATCACTTCACAGACAAACAGCATTATCGCAAGATAACCGTTCGAGCCTATGACATTGCCGCCTGCTGCGGTTATGCCCGAAAACACAGGCAGATATGCAGAAAGATATGTATTGACAGAGCTTATCGAGTTCTGAACAGATACAAAGCTATCCCTTACGGTATCCGTCATTATAGTGACGGTGCATATCAAGCAGACAAGCTCAAAGACCCGTGAGACAGAATCGTCATTCGCCGAGGCGGACCTTATCATAACGCTGAGAAGCGTGACCGCAACGAGCTTTGCAAGCATAACAAACGGCGATCTTAGACTTTCACGAAAATATTCCCATGCTTTTTCAAACAGACCTTTCGGTTCGATATTGCCGACAGATTTGGGTGAAGAAACGCTTAATCCGCTTGAATCAAGGGCTTTCCTGACGTCTTCGGATGTGCTGCCATCAAGCTTTTTCTCAATGCTTTTTGTTATGCTCTCGGCTGACCGTTCGCTCTGAGCACAGACAGTCGGTGCGGCAAATATGAAAATCACAATAAGCAATGCAAAAGCGACAATTCTTTTCATAACGACCTCTATCAGATGATAAGACTTTTAACGATCTCTGCAAAGGCTTTGAACAACGGCAGCGAGATGACCAGAACGGCTATCCTGCCTGCAAGCAGCACCTGCGATGATATTGCATTCTCGCCGCAATCCTTGCAGTAATCTGAAGCAAACTGCGTCAGATACGTAACGCCGAGACTTTTGAAAATGATACGCATGTACATATTATCTATCTTCGCCGTTTCAAACAGCGAGCTTATGGTCGAAACGATCTGGGATACAAAACCGATCGTCGAGAGCAGCAGAACTGCCGTGACCACAAGCGTTAGGATCAGTTTTATCTGCCTGCTGTCATTTTCAAGAGCCTTGCAGGCGAGCACAGATGCGATGCAGAAACCGCAGACGGTCAGTATATTCATCAGCCCAGCCCAAAGACCTTTTTGATGGTGTCAAACAGGCTGCCTATCTGGTTGACGATCATAAACAACACCACGATCAGTCCTGCAAGTGTCGTCATCATTGCCTGCTCGTCCCGTTCCGCACGCTTGAGCAGCAGATTGAGCACGGCAACTATTATGCCGATAGCAGCGATCTTGAAAATGAGGTCGATATCCATCAATGTCAATTCCTTTAAATCATAAGTATTGCGGCGAGCACCCCGCCCAAAGTCCCGAAGGTGCGGGATATGCCTGCTTTCTGTCTGTATTTGTCCGACAAGGCGGCAATGCTCTCGCTTTCCTGCGCAGCAGCAAGCCGGGCATATGATATCTGCCCGCCAATATCGGTAGTACCGAGCTTTTCAAAAAAGCATCGCAGATTTGAAAGCGAGCTTTCTTCAAGAGCTACGTCCCAATCATCTATGGCGCTGAGGACTGCTTGTCTTATTTCTATTTCATCGCAGCCGAGGTTGAGAAAACAAAACTCTGCAAACTCGCCGCTTTGCGCAAGATGCGAGACTATCTCGGCGAAAGTTGGCATTGAATATTCAAGAAGGACAGCTATCTCGTTATAAAGCCTTAAAAGCTTGCGATGCAATAATAGCCTGCGAGTGTACATTCGTGAGACGGACAGTCCGCAAAGAGTTCCCGAGACAATAACGAACAGACTTCCCAAAAGTTTCAGCACAACGCCACCGCCTCCGGTCTTTTTGATAGGTTCGTCTTATCAATGATCCTGCCGCAGTTTCTGCCTGTGCCGAGCTGGACTATGCTGTCAAACGCACCAAGCTTTATGAGCTTTCTGATGACAGGCTTTTTGCAGACATCTTTAATGCTTGCGCTGTGACAGGTGGCGACCAGCTTTACTCCGCTGTTCACAGCATATTCAAGTGCTTTGAAGTCATCACGGCTGCCTATCTCATCGCAGATAAGATACACGGGCGACATCACCCTTACGGCAGTCATTATCCCTTCAAATCGGTTATATGATGTGAAAACATCGGTCTTTGCGCCGATATCATTCTGCGGCTCAGCGGCGAAAACAGAGGCTATCTCATTTCTCTCGTCGATAAGGCTGACGGTATATATGTCACCGAGACGGCGTGTCAGGTCACGCAGAAGCGTGGTCTTGCCGCTTGACGGCGGACCTGCGATAAGCAGGTTGTGAGCTGATGAGAACATGCTTTCAAAAAGCTCGTCTGCACAGCCGATAATCTCACGGCTGATACGAATGTTGATGCAGGAGATGTCCTTGACGTTTCCGACGCAAAAGCTGTTGTTCGGGTCGAGCACGGCAGAGCCGCAAAAGCCTATCCTGCTGCCGCCAGAGATGGTCACATAACCTGCGGTTATCTCACGCCCGAAGCTGTGTACCGAGTTTTTCAGCGCACGCTGATAGGTAAATCGGATATCCTGCGAAGTCACATCTACGGCGTTTTGCGCAGACAGCATTAGCGTACCGCACGATGAAAGAAAGTATTCCTTTGACTTTGCAGTGACAGTCAGTTTTCTGCCGAGGCGAAGCCTTATCTCCTGCAGGCTGCAAAGCTCACTTTCAGGGATATTCAGCACTGCCGAAAGAACAGGCGGCGAAAGATAATCAAAAATCTGTTCTATCTTACTTATTTCTTTCATCTGCTCACCTCCGCAGCACTTGTCCTATTTGATTGTATGTGTGCATATGCCGAAGTATTCTTGATAAGCAAAATGTTGACTTTTTTATGTTTCGCTCTTGCATTAGCGGCGGTAATATGTTATAATAAAAAAGTATATTTTAAATATAGAGGAGAAACAAATTATGGCTTACGAACTTAACAGTGAACAGAAAAGAGTTCTTGCATTTTCGCAGAACGTCATCAATGAGGTAAGAAAGGTCATCATCGGAAAAGACGAGATAATCGTCAAGGTACTGCTTTCTATTCTCTCTGGCGGTCATGTGCTTATCGAGGATATCCCGGGTGTCGGCAAGACGACACTTGCGATAGCTCTTTCAAAGGCACTTTCTCTTGACTATAAGAGAATGCAGTTCACGCCTGACGTTCTGCCTTCGGACGTGACAGGTTTTTCCGTGCTTGATAAGCAGACACACGAGTTCAGATACAAAGAAGGCGCTGCAATGACTAACCTGTTCCTTGCAGACGAGATAAACAGAACATCTTCAAAGACGCAGTCTGCTCTGCTTGAAGTAATGGAAGAGGGCAAAGTAACCGTCGATGGCGTTACTCACAAAGTGCCTGACCCGTATATAGTAATTGCAACACAGAACCCGATGGGCTCTATCGGAACACAGAATCTGCCCGAATCGCAGCTCGACAGATTCCTTGTAAGGCTGACGATGGGCTATCCTGCATTTGACAGCGAGATAAATATGCTCAAATCAAAGAACACCAATGTTTCTACCGATATGGTGCAGGGCGTTGCGACCAAGGAAGAGATAGTTATGGCTAAAAAGACCGTTGAGGACATCTATGTAGCCGACGAAGTGCTTTCATATATCGCTGCGCTTGCAAATGCAACAAGAAACAACGGATACATCAAGCTTGGTCTTTCTCCGAGAGGTTCTATCGCTCTGCTGAGGATATGCAAGGCAACAGCACTGCTCAAAGGCAGAGATTATGTTATCCCTGATGATGTGCTCTACTGCTTTGACGATGTAGTAAGACACAGACTCGTTTTTGAATCAAAAGCCAAGCTCGGCGGCGCAACACCGCAGCAGATCCTGCAAAACGTTATCTCTACAGTTCAGGTACCAAGGATAAACAGTTAAGAGAGGAAACAGGATGA
>CAMYUO010000016.1 GCA_947302065.1 uncultured Clostridia bacterium
GAGATTTACAGGAAAACGTCGGAGTGCATCCGCAGATACGAAGAGGGCTGAACTGTATTTATACAAGTCAGAGAGGTAACTTCTGATGAACAAGTCGGTAAATAAAAAGTATCTCGGCATATTTGGTGCGTGGGCACTTTCTTTCGGCTGCAGCGTCGGCTGGGGTTCTTTTATTATGCCCGGAACGACTTTCCTGCCTATCGCAGGACCTGTGGGGACGGCAATAGGGCTTGGTGCGGGCAGTCTGGTGATGCTCGTGCTTGCGCTGAACTTCCACTATCTGATGAACCGCTATCCCGACTGCGGCGGTATATACACTTACACAAAAAAGGCTTTCGGATATGACCACGGCTTTCTGAGTGCGTGGTTTCTGATACTTACATACGTTGCGATAATATGGGCAAACGCAACTGCCCTGCCGCTTATCGCACGGACGGTGCTCGGCGACACGTTCAGGTTCGGGCATCTTTATCAGATAGCAGGCTATGAGATCTACGCAGGTGAGATAATACTTTCATCTGCTGCGCTGATAATTGCGACGGCGGTTTGTTTCTGCCGCAAACTTTCGGCGTGGGCACAGGTGCTGCTGGCAGGCGTGCTGTTCATCGGTGTCATCATATGCTTTGTGGCTGCGTCGTCGTCATCTGACTGCACGGGTGAGGCTGTTCCTGCGTATGCGGCGGACAAGTCGGCATCAAGCGGTATATTCACCATCTTTGCGCTTGCGCCGTGGGCGTTCGTGGGATTTGAGTCTATCACGCACTCGGCAGGCGAAGCAAAGTTCTCGCTGAAAAAGTCGTTCCGCATAATGCTCGCAGCACTCATCACGGCGGCGATAGCATACATACTTTTATCGCTGCTGGCGGTCAAGGCACTGCCTGACGGGTGCAGCTCATGGACAGAATACATTGAAAATCTTGATAAATACTCGGGTGAGGCTTCACAGCCGACGTTCTTTGCGGCACACACGGCGCTGGGCGATACAGGCTCGGTGATACTCGGTGTTGCGGCGCTGGGCGCTATATTCACGGGACTTATAGGAAACTACATCGCACTTAGCCGTCTGCTCTGCTCGGTATCGGACGACGGGCTTTTCCCGAAATGGTTCGGCAGAAAGACAAAGGGTCAGGTGCCGAAAAATGCGCTGCTGTGCATACTCGGAGTATCGCTGGCGCTGCCGTTTTTCGGAAGGACGGCTATCAGCTGGATAGTTGATGTAACGACGGTCGGTGCAACGATAGCGTATGCGCTGGCATCGGCATCGGCGTTCAAGCTGGCACGGCAGGACGGGAACAGGAAAAACGCTGTTTTCGGGCTGGCGGGCATGGTGATATCGGTGCTTTTTGCGCTCGAATTCCTCATACCGAACCTGCTGTCGATAAGCACGCTTTCGATGGAGTCGTATCTGATACTGACGATATGGAGCATACTCGGTTTTCTGTATTTCCGTGTATTTCTGCACAGGGACAAGGAACGCAAGATGGGTCATTCGATCGTGGCGTGGATAGTGCTGCTGGGACTTATCATTTTCACATCGAGCGTATGGATGCGCCAGACGACAGACAGGGCGCTCGAACGTTCACGGACGCAGATAAGCGAACACTATGCGGCGCAGAGCGACTCTGACGATGAAGAAAAGCTGAAAGAGGAAATGGACAGCGTAGGCGACTCGCTGAAAGTTGCAAGCTCGGTGCAGACGGTGCTGGTTTGTTTCTCGCTCATCATCCTGCTGCGTATCTACACGATAATGCAGAGGCGTGAAAAGCAGACAGAGGTCGAAAAGGCTCTTGCAGAGGAAAGCAGCCGTGCAAAGACGAGCTTCCTTTCAAACATGAGCCACGAGATACGCACGCCGATGAATGCGATCATCGGGCTGGACAGCATTGCGCTGCGTGATCCCGACCTGCCGCCGAAGACGAGAGAGCATCTCGAAAAGATCGGCGCAAGCGCAGATCATCTGCTCGGGCTTATAAACGACATTCTCGATATGAGCAGGATAGAGTCGGGAAGAATGGTGCTGAAAAACGAAGAATTCCCTATGCGTGAACTGCTCGGACAGGTAAACATTATCATAGGCGGACAGTGTCACGAAAAGGGACTGAACTATGAACATCACATCATCGGCGATGTGAACGATTATTATTACGGCGATGATGTCAAGCTAAAACAGGTGCTTATAAATATCCTCGGAAATGCGGTGAAATTCACAGAAAAATCGGGCAGCATCACGCTGACGGCAGAGCAGATAGCACAGTCTGACGGAGCGTGCACGCTCAGGTTCACGGTGAAGGACACGGGCATCGGAATGGACAAGGAATACATACCGAAGATATTCGACAGGTTCTCGCAGGAAGATGCGCTTGCCAACGACAAGTACGGCGGAAGCGGACTCGGCATGGCTATCACGAAGAATTTCGTTGAGATGATGAACGGTGAGATAGTTGTTGAGAGCGAAAAGGGCAAGGGCTCGGTATTCACCGTCACGGTCTGCTTAGGATATTCACAGCGGCGTGCGGACGATGAGCAGAAAGATGAAAACACTCACGATACTGTGCAGCAGGTGCTTGCAGGGCGCAGGGTGCTGATCGCAGAAGACGTACTGCAGAACGCAGAGATACTTGCGGATCTGCTGGAGCTTGAAGATATGGAATCTGAGCACGCAGTGAACGGAAAAGAGGCTGTTGAGATGTTCTCGGACAGCGAAGCGGGATACTATGATGCAATACTCATGGACGTGAGGATGCCCGAAACGGACGGACTTACCGCTGCGCAGATGATACGAAGCCTTGAACGTGCAGATGCAAAGACGATACCTATAATCGCTATGACTGCAAATGTTTTTGATGAAGATATAAAGCGCTCGCTCGATGCGGGAATGAATGCGCATCTTTTCAAGCCTGTTGAGCCTGAAAAGATGTATGAGACTATGGAACGTCTGATCTCAGGATCGGACAGATAGCAGATCTGACTTTTTACAGGAGGCTGACTGAATTGAGATCATTAAAGAGAATAAAGAGAATGATAACAACTCTACTGCTGGCAGCCCTTATTGCCAATCTGATGCTGCCGATGGCGGCGTCGGCTGCGCAGGATGATAATAAGGTCGTGCGTGTCGGCTGGTTTGATTCGTCGTTCTGCTATTATGACCAGTTCGGCAGACGGTGCGGTATTGACTATGAATATCATCAGAAGATATCGGCATACACGGGCTGGACTTATGAATATGTCGAGGACAGCTGGCCGAACCTTTTGCAGAAGCTCAAGGACGGTGAGATAGACCTGCTCAGCGATGTTTCGTACAAGCCTGAGCGTGAGCAGTATATGTATTTCTCGGATCTGGCGATGGGCACAGAGGCTTACTATATTTACATCGATGCAGACAACAGAGAGATAACTTCCGAAAACCTGTCGTCTTTCAACGGAAAGAAGATAGGTGTCAACAAGGACAGCATTCAGGAGACTTTCCTGAAGGAATGGACAGAAAAGAACGAGGTATCCCCGAAGATAGTTCCGCTGACATGCAGCGAGGACGAATCTATGGAGCTGCTCATAAAAGGCGATATAGACGGTCTTGCGACGGTATATACATTTGATTTTTCAAAAGTGGTCATACCTGTCAGCAGGATAGGCGGTTCGGATTATTTCTATGCTGTCAACAAGAAAAGACCCGACCTTATCAAAGAGCTGAACGTGGCGATGGCTGCGATACAGGACGAGGACCCGTATTTCAACGAGAGGATATCAAAAGAGCGTATTTTCAACAGCAAGTCAAAAACGGTGCTTTCGGGTCAGCAGGATGACTGGCTCAAAGAGCACGGCGAGATAAGGATAGGTTACAGAAACGGTTATCTGCCGTTCTGCGATACTGATGATTCAAAGGAACTGACGGGTGCGCTGAAGGACTATCTTGCTCATCTGATGAGCAACATGAACAGCTCGAATCTGAAATTCAAAACTATCCCTTATGACAAGACAGAGGACGCATTGAAAGCTCTGGAAGATGGAGAGGTAGACTGCGTTTTCCCGATATACATGAGCACATACGATGCCGCAGAGCGTGGCATCATGCTGACAGACCCTGTAATGAAAACGGAAATGAATGCGATAATGCGCACATCAGACCGTCAGGATCTTTCGGAAGACAGCGAAATCACATTTGCGGTCAACGCAAACATGCTAAACATTGAATCGTTCATAATGCAATACTATCCGAACGCTGAAAGAAAACCGTATGACGGGCTTCAGGCGTGCTATGATGCGGTGGCAAAGGGTGAGGCAGACTGCGTTCTCGTCAGCAACTACCGCATACCGTCGGAAGAGGACACGCTGAAAAAGAACGATCTGTTCACGGTGCCGACGGGCGAATCGCTGTCGTTCTCGCTCGCTGTGAAAAAGGCTGACAGGGAGCTTTATGCTATCCTTAACAAGTCGGTGCATTCGATCAACACGACAGAAATGGACGCTACGCTTGCATCGTATATGTACTCGGATCGGAAAGAATCGTTCATGCAGTTTCTGAAAAACCACTGGCTGATAGTTGTTGCGGTGGTAATAGTATTCTTTACGTTCATACTTTTCCTGCTGATATCAAAGATGAGAGCAGAGAGACTTGCGAGCAGGCAGAAGCACATGCTGGAAGAAGCCGAACAGATAGCAGATCTGCAGCAGACGGTAAGCTCACTGCTTGACAACATGCCGGGACTTTATCTGACCAAAGACGCAGAGACAGGAAAGTATCTTGCATGCAACCAGGCGTTTGCAGAGTTTGCGAACAGGAAAGACCCGTCGGAGATAGTAGGTCTTACGCCTGCGGACATATTCGATGAGCAGAAAGCAAAGCATTTTGAAGAGGACGATCAGATGGCTCTTTCGATGGACGAGCCGCTGATACTGCACGATGAATTGCAGGACGCTCTGGGCAACCGCACGAAATTCAGGATCACCAGACAGAAATACACAGATGCCAACGGACGTCTTTGCGTGCTCGGCATTTTCCAGGACGCTTCGGAGAGCTTCCGTGTTTCAAGAGACAAGGCACTGACGAAAGAAGCGTATGAAAAGGCAAGAAAAGACGGCATCATCTTTACGCACATCGCACAGGCGCTGGCGCAGGGATTCCAGTATCTTTTCTATGTTGATCTGAACACTGAGGAATTCATACAGTACAGTTCAGACAACAAAGACGGAAGTCTTTCGGAGGTAAGGCGAGGCTGGCACTTCTTTGAGGAGGGTCAGGACGCTGCTGAGCTGAATGTTTATCCCGATGACCGTGAAGAAGTCGTCAGGGCAATGGAGCGCAGGACGCTTGTTGCCGAGCTTGATAAGAACAACTCGTTCATGATGACATACCGTATGCTGACACCGGGCGAGCCTGTATATGTGAGCATGAAGGTGACACGCATGCAGGACGATGAGCGTTTCATCATAATGAGCATAACGGACATCGACGAGCAGATGAAGCACCGTCAGGCTGCGCAGAGAATGCTTGAGGAGCAGACTGCTTACGGCAGGATAAGTGCGCTTTCGGGCGATTATCTGTGCATCTATATAGTTGCACCGCAGACGGGTCACTACCGTGAATACAGTTCTTCTGCGGGATTTGAGGCTTTCTCGATGCCTGCTGAGGGAGATAATTTCTTCTCGGATCTGAGAGAGAGATCGATAAGCACGGTATATCAGGAAGATCAGAACAGGGTGTTTACTGCGCTGACGATGGAAAATGCGCTTGAAGAGGTCGGTAAAAACGGCATCTTCACGCTCAGCTACCGTCTGATGATGAACGGCGAGCTGAGATATGTTCAGCTCAAGGCGGCGAGCGTTGATGAGCAGGGCGGCGAGAGCCTTGTTGTCGGCATCAATGACATAGACGCTCAGGTGCGTCAGGAGGAAGAATACAGCAGACGTCTTGCACAGGCAAGGATAGAGGCTAACATCGACGCTCTGACTGGCGTTAAGAACAGAAACGCTTACCGTGTTTACGAGGACAGGCTCAACGCTCAGATAGAGATGAACAGAGCGCCCGATTTCGCTATCACGATACTTGATGTCAACGACCTCAAGAAAGTCAACGACACGCAGGGTCACAAGGCGGGCGACCAGTTTATCAGAGATGCGTGCAGGATAATCTGTACGACGTTCAAGCGAAGCCCTGTATTCCGTGTGGGCGGAGATGAATTTGCTGTGCTGTCGCAGGGCGATGATTACCAGCGCATAGACGAGCTGACCGCACTTATCGACGCACACAACGAGGAAGCTGCCGCAAACGGCGGAATCGTCATCGCAATGGGTATGTCACGGTACGAGCAGGACACGAAGGTCTCGCAGGTATATGAGCGTGCAGACCAGAGAATGTATGAGAACAAGAGCGAACTGAAGAAAAACAGAAACTAAGAGGGAAAAAGTATGTATTATTCTGCGATCGGTGTGCTGGCGATCCTGATACTGTTGATAGTGAACTGGGACGTTCTGCACAAGTCGCAGGTTTATGACAAGCCTGCGTGGATAGTTTACAGAAGATTTCTGTTTGCTGTTGTGGCGTATTATGTCACAGACGTTCTGTGGGGCGTGCTTGAATACAAAAAGCTCTCGACGGCGCTGTTCGTTGACACGACGGTCTATTTTATGGCGATGGCTGTGGGCTTGTCGTTCTGGGCGGAATACACGGTAGCTTATCTGAACGAGAAAAACAACACTTTCGGAAAAGCGCTGGTATACTCGGGACGTATTGCGGCTGCGCTGATAATATGCTTAAACATCGCAAACATCTTTGTGCCCGTGCTGTTCACGGTGGACAGCAAGAGCGTTTACACGGCTATGCCGCTGAGATATGTTGTGCTGGCGAGCCAGATACTTCTCCTGCTCATCATATCGTTCCACTCGCTGACATCTATGTTTCACACAGGTTTCCGTGCAAAAAATAACAGGAGATTCCGGATACTTGCGTCGTTCGGACTGATAATGGCGCTGTGCCTTTTCGTTCAGTTATGGTTCCCGTATCTTCCGATTTATTCTATCGCATATATGCTGGGCACCTGCCTGCTGCACGCTTTTGTGGCAAACGATGAAAAGGAAGAATACGAAAGAGAGCTGCAGGAGGCCGGAAAGGTCTCAGAGATGAGAGACAGGCTTTTTGCGGTGCTTGACAACATGCCCGGAATGACGTTCACCAAAGATGCACAGACGGGCAGATATCTTGCCTGCAATCAGGCGTTTGCGGATTATGCGCACAAGAAAGACCCCGACAGCGTGCTGGGTCTGACAGATGCGGATATGTTTGATGCAGAAACGGCGGCGCATTTTGTGGAGGCTGACAGGATAGCTCTTTCGCTGAGCAAGCCGTACATATTCCACGAAGATGTTCTTGATGCAAACGGCAACCCGAGGCAGCTGCAGACCACTAAGCTAAGATACAAAGACACTATGGGCAGAGCATGCGTACTGGGAATGTGTCAGGACGTTACAGACCTTGTAAGCGTTCAGCACGAACAGGCGATGACAAAGGAAGCTTACGAGAGCGCTGTGAACCAAGGACTGATGTACAACCACATCGCACAGACGCTGGCTCGTGATTACACGGAGATGTTCTATGTCAACACGGACACGGAGGAGTTCACGCAGTACCGCAAGGGCGATGACGGCGGTGAGTTCACCGAGGTGCGCCGAGGCTGGCACTTTTTCAGCGACATAAAGACCGAGCTGAGCGAAGGCGCTTATCCCGATGACAAGGACACTCTGCTTCTGGCTTTGAACCGCAAGAGGCTGATGAAGGCGCTGCGGCGCAAAAACACGTTCGATATGTCTTACAGGCGGACGATACACGGCAAGCCCGTTTATTTCAGCATGAAGATATCAAAAATGGAGAACGATGAGCAGTTCATCATCATCGTATTCATGGACGTTGATGCGCAGATACGTGAGGCGATGGCAAAGAACGAGGCGCTTTCCGACGCTCTGTCGTCGGCTGAGGCTGCAAACCGTTCAAAGATGACATTCCTTGCGGGAATGAGCCACGAGATACGCACGCCGATAAATGCGATAATCGGACTTGACACGCTGGCGCTGAAAAAACAGGACCTTGACGACAGCACAAGGGATTATCTCAAAAAGATAGGCGACAGCGCACACGACCTGCTGTCGATAATAAACAACGTGCTCAACATGAGCAGGATAGAATCGGGCAGAGAGTTTTTGCACAGCAATGAATTCTCGCTGGGCAGCATGCTCGGACAGATAGGCACGCAGATCGAGCCGAAATTCGCAGAAAAGGGCGTAAGCTTTGAGAGCAGCATACCGGGTGAGACTGACGATCACTACATCGGTGATGATGCAAGGCTCAGAGAGGTGCTTATCAGGATACTGACAAAGCTGATCGGGTCGGCAGAGAGATCGGGCTGCATCACGCTGACGGCGGAAAAGACGGCAGAATACAAAGATCAGGCGACGCTGAGATTCTGCATAAAGGACACAGGTCTTGAGATAGGCAGGGAGAATATCCCGACGATGTTTGACGAGCTGTCACAGCAAGGCGGTGCAGGCAGAGAGCTGGATCTTGCGGTAACAAAGAAGATCGTCGAGCTGATGAACGGCACTATCAATGTAGAGTCGGGAAAGGATATCGGCACGGTATTTACCATTATGGTGACGCTGCACAAGGGCAGCGGAAAAGAAAAAGCCCGCAAGGGCGAGCTTGACACGAATGCTTTGTTCATACTTATCGTTGACGACAATCCAATAGAGGCTCAGCACGCTGAGATGGTGCTTGAAGATGCGGGCATCAGGGCAGACATCTGCACGAACGGTTCTGAGGCACTGCGCAAAATGCAGATACAGCACGCACAGGGCAAGCCTTACAACATGGTGCTTATGGACTGGAGCATGCCGGGAATGAACGGCACGGAAACATCTGAAGAGATACTCAGGCTGTATGGCAAGGAAAGCATCGTTGTGGCGATGACAGCATACAACTGGGACGATATACGTGATGAAGCAAGGTCTGTGGGTGTGCAGGATTACATTGAAAAGCCGCTGCATACGGCGAGCATAATCGAAGACCTCAAACGCATCGCACACCGCAGTGACATGGCTGTGCTGCTTGAAAGCAAGAAGGCACGGCTTGAAGGCAGGCGGATACTGCTGGCGGAAGACGTGGACATAAACGCTGAGATAATGACGGATATGCTGGACATGGAGAACATCAAGGCTGACCGTGCAGAGAACGGAAAAATCGCTGTGGAGCTGTTTGAAAAGAGCACAGCGGGCATCTATTCGGCAATACTCATGGACGTAAGAATGCCGCAGATGGACGGTCTTGAAGCTGCCAAGGCTATCCGTGCGATGGACAGAGAAGATGCAAAGCGCATCCCGATAATCGCACTGACTGCGAATGCTTTTGATGAGGACATCCAGCTTTCACTGCAGGCAGGAATGAACGCACATCTGAACAAGCCTGTTGAGGCTGACCACCTTATACGCATTCTCGGAGAGCTTATCTATGAATCCGAGCAGAAGATCACGGGGAAATAAGGTCTGCACGGCAGATAGATTTTACACAACAAAAAAGGGAGCTGCTGCACGAAAAATGCGGCGGCTCCTTTTGTCCGGGCGGTATATTGCAAAAAGAGAATAAATGTGTTATAATTATTGCGAATTATCATGAAAGCAAAAGGGGGTCAGTGCGTGAAGAAAGAAAACAAATACAGATTCAGGCGGCTGTACTTCCAGATAAGTATGATAACAATACCGCTTTTTCTTATCATCGCCGGTGTTATTGCGTGGATAGTTTACAACAGCACGCTCAGAGGTTTCCTTGAGGCGCAGAACTCGCTGATGAGCCACCAACTCGAACTGATACTCGGCGACACTTGTTACACGACAGACTCGTTCACGAAGGAAAGAGTTGACTGGTATTTTGACAAGATAGAAGAATACTCGGCTAAGCTGCTTGAAGAAGACAAGAATGAGGACAAGCAGGCGATGGAGAATTTCAAGCAGACGGACAAGGGCACTGTTGAGGAGATAGAAAAGCTGCCGAAAGACCTGCAATTCTCGCTGACAAGGGAATTTTACGAGACGATATTCATGACGATGGTCAAAAGCTATCTTGATTATGGTCCGAAAAGGCTGTTTGTTATAGACACAGCGGATAATTACAAGACAAAGGTGATATGCGACTTTGTCGATTCGGGTCCGCTGCAGCTCGGTGATGAGCTGGGCATTGACCTTTCACAGCACCCGAAGCTCAAAAAGATAATCGACAGCGAGGACAGTTCGGGCAACATAGTCTTTGAGCTGTCACACACTTTCCCGGATGAAGGCAGCTATTACATCGGGTATCTGCCGCTTGTTTACCAAGGTGAAACGAGGGCGGTCATCGGTGTCGTTTATGACTGGAACGAGTTCAACGATGCGCTGCACCTTACGATAATAAAAACGATGATAATATGTGCGGGTGCACTGGTCATTTTCCTTGCGCTGCTGCAGATAATCATTTACCGCCGTGCGACTGCGCCTGTTACGGCGATACAGGAAACGGTGCGTGAATACAAGCAGGACAAGGACAGCGAAAAGGTCGTTTCGGCGATGGGACGGATAAAGGTCAGAAACGAGCTGGGTCTGCTTTCGCAGGACATATCAGAGCTTGCAAAGGAAATTGATTATTACACAGCCGAGAACGTGCGGCTGGCGGCAGAAAAGGAAAGAGTTGCGGCAGAGCTCGACATGGCGAAAAAGATACAGGCCGATCAGCTGCCGAGCGATTTCCCCGACCGCAAGGAGTTTGACATTTACGCATCAATGACACCTGCAAAAGAGGTCGGCGGTGATTTCTACGACCTGTTCTTTGTTGATGACGACCATCTTGCGCTCGTTATCGCAGATGTTTCGGGCAAGGGAGTTCCTGCGGCGCTGTTCATGATGATGTCCAAAAACATAATCCACAATCTCGCTTCGATGGGACTTTCGCCGAAAGAGGTCATTGAGAGTGCGAACAGGACTATCTGTGCAAACAACAAGCAGAGAATGTTCGTCACGGTATGGCTGGGCATTCTTGAGATATCAACGGGCAGGGTGACTGCGGTGAACGCAGGGCACGAGATACCGATGATATGCAAGCCGGGCGGAGAGTTTGAGCTGTTTGAAGAACCGCACGGCGTAATGGTCGGGGTGTTCTCAAAGGCGGAATATGAGCAGTACGAGTTCGTGCTGAAAAAGGGCGGTTCGCTGTTCGTTTACACAGACGGTGTGGCGGAGGCGACAAATGCAAGCGATGAGATGTTCCGCACAGACAGGCTGCTCACGGCGCTCAACGAGCACAAGGGCGGCACGCAGAAGCAGCTGCTGGAGAGCGTACAGCGTGAGGTCGAGCGTTTTGCGGGCGATGCAGAACAGTCCGACGACCTGACGATGCTGGGAATAACGATACACTGACATACAGGAGGACGAATATGGATATCAAAATGCTGAAGTTCAAAAACAAACTGACTGTTGAGCTTGACGGCAAGCTCGATGCAAACTCGGCTCCCGAGCTTGAGGCAAAGATAGAGCCTGAGCTTAAAAACACGGACATTCTTATTTTCGACATGCAGAAGCTGACCTACATTTCGAGCGCAGGTCTGAGGGTGCTGGTATTTGCGCTGCAGACGCTCGATGCACACGGCGGCACGATGAGGATAGAAAACGCATCGGACGATGTAAAGCAGGTATTCAGTCTGACGGGACTGCTGAAAGTGTTCGACATAAAGTAAAGGCACGGCACCTGTACCCTGTGAAAGTGGGTACGGGTGCTTTTTTTGCGCTGAAAATGCAAAAAGAAAAACGTCCGTAATGCCTACGAACGTTTTGTTGTCATTTATTATATTTCCGATCTTATCTTTTGCTGATGAAGTGCATTGTTGTGATAGCAGCTGCCTCAAAGCCGAGGATAGCTGCTCCGATGATGATACCTGTGATCATTTCATTTTTCTCCTTTTTTTATATGTTTGTTTTTATCTGGCAATAACGCGTACAATAACTTGTGCCAGACCAATGACACCCACTGTTCCGAGTAAGATTGCTGCTGCCGGTGTAATTATCATTTTTGTTTCCTCCTTTCAAGTCGATTTGTTTTTATTTATTAAAGCTTGCATACGAGATATATTGCCGTTGCTCCGAGAGCGACTGATGCGAGACCTGCGACTGCTAATGCTGCTATCATTTTCTTTTTCTCCTTTTTTGATATGTTTGTTTTTATCTGGCAATAACGCGTACAATAACTTGTGCCAGACCAATG
>CAMYUO010000017.1 GCA_947302065.1 uncultured Clostridia bacterium
GTTTGCCATAGTAAATCCACCTCGTTATGTATTATCGTTTGGCTTGCTGCTGCCGGGCTTGTTATTGTTGTTGGGCTTGTTATTATTCTTGTTTCCGCCCTGCTTGTTATTGTTGTTATTCTTTGCGGAAGTGTTCTTGTTATTGTTCTGACCGCCCTGCTTATTGCCGCCGTTATTGCCCTTGTTCTTATTGCGGTTTTTGTTGCGGTTATTGCGGTTGCGGTTGTTATTGTTATTCTTTTTCTGACCGTTGTTATTGTTGTTATTCTGCTTTGGCTTGTCCTCGGTCTTTGCCTCAGGCTTTTTCTCCTCGGTCTTTTTCTCAGTCTCAGTCTCAGGCTTCTTGTCCTCGGACTTTTCCTCAGCCTCAGGTTCGGGTTTCTTTTCTTCGGACTTTTCCTCAGCCTCAGGCTCGGGTTTCTTTTCTTCGGACTTTTCCTCTGCCTCAGGCTCGGGTTTCTTTTCTTCGGACTTTTCCTCTGCCTTAGGCTCCGGTTTCTTTTCCTCGGTCTTTTCTTCAGCCTTAGGCTCAGGTTTCTTTTCTTCTGCCTTTTCTTCGGTCTTGGTTTCCTCGGCAGGCTTGCCGTCCATCTCTGCTCTTGCAGCCTTCCTCTCGGCAGCAGCCTTTATATCTGCCTGCTCAGCCTTTTCAAGAGCCTCTTTCTGCTTTTGCTTGGCTTTCTCACCGAAATCTTCTTCAAACTTCTTTTCAAGCTCTGCGGTATCCTCGCCGTTCTTCTTTGCCTGCGAGATCTTTCTTTTCAGCTCGCTGCGCTCTTTTTCAAAGCGCTTGGTGTTCTCATACTGGAGTATCTGCTCTCTTGAAAGCTCAGTGTCCTTGAAGAAAACGTAGTCCTTATACTTGTGTATCCTTACTCTCATCACGATAATGATGACAACGCTTGCGAGGAAGCAAAGTCCTGCGAAAAGCTGTGAAGCTCTTACGCTGCCGATATAGAGAGAGTCTGTTCTCATACCCTCGATGAAGAATCTGCCCAGACCGTACCAGCCTGCGTAGCTGACTATCAGTTCGCCGTCAAACTTTCTGTGCTTGAACAGCAGGTGAAGCAGTATGAAGCCTGCTATGCACCACAGTGATTCATACAAAAAGCATGGGTGGATAGGCTTGAACGGGTCAACGCTGCCGTCGGTGATGTTCTTGCTGACATAATCGGCAGTCGTTTTGCTTATCATGCCCCACGGCATATCCGTGTTCGTTCCGAAACATTCCTGATTGAAAAAGTTTCCCCAGCGTCCTATTGCCTGTCCTATGAGGAAACACGGCGCTGCAACGTCAAGTATCGCCAGCAGGCGAAGCTTTTTCTTTTTGGCGATGAATCCGCCGACAAGTATCGCTCCGAGTATTCCGCCGTAAACTGCAAGTCCGCCGTCACGGAAATCGAAGAACTTTGAGATAGGTGTCGTGTCGCTGAAAACTACATAGTAGAGTCTTGCGCCGATTATCGCACCGAAGAATCCGCCGATGACAGCATCGGTCGCTCTGTCAGGATCGATGCCTGCGCTCTTCATCTTCTTGAAACCGTATATCATCGCAAGGATGATCCCCACTGCGATGAGGAAACCGTACCAGTAGATCTTGAAATTCGTGCCCGGGATAGTGAACATCACTCTGTCGATATCTATTCCCGATTTGAGGACATTGTCTCCGTCGCCGAAATTCGGGAAATAGACCCTGTCGGGATTGTTTCCCAGCTGTTCGGCTACTGATTCGGCACTTTCCGCAAATGTCTGTGCCAGCTGTATCATTTTACATCTTTCCTTTCTGTACCCTATAACTCTTTATTCTTTATTTTTTACTATGCTGAGGCTGCTGCGCTCTGCACAGAAAATATCATCTATCGCCTGCTCACATTCCTCTGCGGTGAGCGACGCAATGATGTCAAGGTCGTCAAACAGCGTAACATCGTCGCAGTCAAAATGATAGTAGAGCATTGCATCTGCGCATGCCTTGACATCATTTATGCTGCTGACCTTTTCGCCGTAGCGCACTCTCTTGTCCGTCTCGAAAGCCTCTTTATCAAGTCCCTCGGTCTTTAATCTTTCGATCTCGGCGAATATGCGCTTTGAAACTTCATCGGGGTCTTTTGATTCGCCCTCGATGACGCAGCAGAAGTATCTCTCTGCGCTCGTGTAGACGAACATTCCGAGTGCCGAGTTTATCAGCCCTTCTTCAAGCAGGCTGTTGTAAAGAGGCGAAGTCTGCCCGATAAGCTGTTCAAGCAGCATCGCAGCGATTACCGACTTTTTGAGGTATTCCCTGCCCTGCGCAGCCTGCGTTTTGAAACCGAGGCAGAACACGGGCAGTCCCACAGCTGCATAGTCACATATCCTCGTCTGAGCGACATCGTCAGGCTCATCGGGGAACTGTGTCTGCAGGTGCATATCTTTGCTCGGTTTGAGCATCTTGTCGCAGATGTCGAGCACTGTCTGCTCGTCGATATTTCCTGCGATTGAAAGCGTCATATTATGCAGATTGTAGAACGCATTATAGCAGTCGTACAAAAGCTCGGGCGTTATCTTTGCTATCGACTCGACAGTTCCAGCAACATCTATGCGCACAGGATTGTTGACATAGACAGCTTTGAGCAGGTTCTTGAAGCATTTCCTTGTCGGTGAGTCGTCGCCCATTTTGATTTCCTGAGCGATTATACCCTGCTCTTTCTCGACGTTCTCTTTGGTGAAATAAGGCTTCTGCACAAAGTCGAGAAGTATCTCGAGCGACTGCTCGTAATTGTCGGTGCAGCTGAACAGATACGCTGTGATGTCGGTCGATGTGAAAGCGTTTGCCGCAGCGCCTGTCTGTGCGTAAAGCTCAAACACGCTGCTGTTGTCGTCTGACTCAAAAAGCTTGTGCTCAAGATAATGTGCGATGCCGTCGGGAACGGTGATAAAGCCGTTCGTGTCGTCGGTGGCAAAGCAGTTGTTTATCGAGCCGTACTTTGTGCCGAACAGCGCCTCGACCGTTGAAAAGCCGGGCTTTTTCCACATCATTATATCAAGTCCCGACGGATGATGAACGAGCGTGTACTGCTCATCAAGCTGCCGGCTCGCAATGACCTGCTTATCCATTGCCGTCCACCTCCGTTTCGTCATCGGGCGTCTGCATAACGTAGAACGAGTCATACACAAAAGTCTTTGCGCAGTCGATGACCTGCTGCTTTGTTATGCCCTTGAATATCCTGCAGACCTCCTCGGGCGGATATGCCGTGCCTCGGGTATTCTGTGCGATATAATACTCAGCCATTCTGTATATCGAATCGTTGTTTGACTTAAATCCTGTGCAGAGGTAGGTCTCGGCGTTTTCAAGCTCCTGCTCGGTGAACTCGCCGTTCTTTACAGCCTCAAGCTGTTCAAGGACAGCCTTTTCGGCTTTTTCGATGTTCTCTCTGCTCACGCCGCTTGAAACGACCATCGTGCCCTTGAGGTCGGAATAGGCTGCCGAGCAGTAATAGCACAGCGACAGTTTTTCACGCACGTTTGAAAACAGCTTTGAAAACGGTGTTCCGCCGAGCACCGCTGCAAATACCTTTGCAACATAGACATCTCTGCAGGTCGACTTGAACGCCATTATCATCTTGCACTGGTTCACGTCCTGCGTTTCGGTCTTGCGCTGCACCTGCGGCTTTATCGGCGACGGTTTCTGATAGGTAACGGCGACCACGTCTTTTCTTTCGAGCGACTGCATCGCTTTGATTATAACAGGGCGCACAGCAGAAAAATCTCTGCCGCACATCGTTATCTCTATCTGCGCCGAACGAAGCAGGCACTTGTATCTTTCAAACAGCTTCTGCGGAGTTATCGCTTTTGCGTTCTCAATAGTGCCAAGCATGCTCACCGAGGTCGGTTCATCTTTATAGATGACCTCTCTTGCACGGCGCATCGAATAGCCGAACTTATCGTTTATCTCGGCTCTGATATTGTCCTGCAGCTCGGTCTTTCGCATTTCAACATACTTTTCGCTGAACGTACCGTTTTCAAGCTGCGGGTCGAACAGGCAGTCAAGCAGCAGCTTTACAGCCTCGACCGAGATGACCTCTTTGCCGATAGTGAAATCGTCGCAGATATACTCTATCGTCAGACCGTTTTCCTGATTGTCTCCCACACGCCTTGACTTTGTCGAGAGCACTGCTCCGTAAAGATACGCAAGGCGCTTTGAAAGCGCTGTCAGCGACGGCAGCTTTGCGCTCGACGATGCGAGCACCTCGGCAACAAGCGTGTTCAGCGGTGCGTTCTCCGCCACGACGGGCGAAACGAACGAAACGCTTATATAGTTTGATTTGAATTTTGCATCTGTTATCTCGGTCAGCGCTATGCCCTGCCCGATAACGTCCCTTTTATATGAGATCGGCATACCATTCCTCCCATCAGTCAAGCTGTCCTAAGCGGACACCGATCATTGTTTTTTCTCCATAAACGCAACATTGTCCTCGCCTGCAAGCTGCATAAGACCTGTCAGCACCTTTTTGTCAAGGCGGATGAACGGCGTTTCTCTAAGGCTCGTTTTACGTTTGGTATCTTCAAAATAGATTATCAGTCTGCTGCCGCTTAGTGCTGCATTTTTCGCAGCAAAGTCTCTTATCTCGTCAAGCAGCTGAGTATCCGATTGTCTTGCTCTTATGCAGACATCTCGCTTTTCACAGCGTGCGGCGTATTCATCGGCAGTGATGATGCTGTCTGCGATGATCTTCGGCTTTTCGTCTTCACGGCCGGATAGTTTACCGCTGACAAACACAACAGCGCCCTCTTTGATGACAGCAGATGATGCTCTGTAAAGCTCGGGGAAAACTATTATCTCCATATCGGAGCTTTTGTCTTCGACCTGCACAAAGCACATCATATCGCCTTTTTTGGTTTTCAGCGCTCTGCGTGAAGATACCATAGCGACTATCTTTGCACTTTTTCCCTCGTCTGCGCCCTCAGTACGCTCGTGCTCGGCTGCAAGCTGTGAGATGCTCACGCATCTGTCTGCTTTTGCAAACGGCAGAAGGTCATCGGTAGGGTGACCCGAAAGGTACATTCCAAGAGCTTCGTGTTCAAATGCGAGCAGCTGGCCGCTCGGGAACTCTTCTCTTTGCGGTATCGGCTTTTCAAAGCTTTGCTCGTCGCTGCCGCCAAGCCCGAAGAAATCGAGCTGTCCGTCAAGCATCTGCTCTCTGCTCTGTGCAGCGGCGTTCATCACCTCTGCGCACGCATCGAGCATTTCGTGGCGGTTGTTCGCAAAGCAGTCGAACGCTCCGCTTTTGATGAGTGCCTCGACCGTTCTCGTGCTGATATCACGCCCGCTCACACGCTTGCAGAAATCCCAAAGCGACTCGAAATCGCCGCCTTTGTTTCTTTCTGCGACAATGCTTGCGATAGCGTTCTCGCCAAGGCTCTTGACCGCCAAGAGTGCAAATCTTATGCCCTCTTTCTGCGCCACAAAGCCTCGCTCGCTCTTGTTGATATCTATCGGCAGTATATTCACACCGCTTTTTGATGCGCTTGCGATATAGCCGAACAGCTTGTCCGTGCTGTCAAGCAGCGCGTTGGTCATCAGCGCCGCCATATACTCTTTGTAATGGTGACATTTCAGATAAGCCGTCTGATATGATATCGTCGCATACGCCGCAGCGTGCGACTTGTTGAATGCGTAGCTTGCAAACGAGGTCATCTCGTCGAATATCTCGTTCGCTGTTTTTTCGTCAACGCCGTTTGCGACAGCGCCCACGCACTGCCCGGGTTCGCCGTAGACGAAAGCCTTTCTTTCTGCGTTGAGCACGTCGGCTTTTTTCTTTGCCATTGCCCTGCGCACGATGTCCGCTCTGCCGTATGAATAACCTGCAAGTGTGCGGAATATCTGCATTACCTGCTCCTGATAGACTATGCAGCCATAGGTTACCTCGAGGATATCCTTGAGAAGCGGATGCTTATAGGTCACAAGGCTGGGGTCGTGGCGGTTGCGGATATATGTGGGTATCGAGTCCATAGGACCCGGTCTGTAAAGCGATATAACTGCGATAAGGTCCTCGATGCCTGTCGGCTTGAGGCGTGTTATCGTTGCGGTCATTCCCGCACTTTCAAACTGGAAAACGCCGAGCGTTTTTCCCTGTGACAGCATATCATACACTGCTTTGTCATCAAGCGGTATCTTGTTGATATCAAAATCGGGTATCTCTTTTTTCACCTGCTGTGCGCAGTGGTCGATTATCGTCAGGTTGCGCAGACCGAGGAAATCTATTTTGAGAAGTCCCAGCCGTTCAAGTATCGTCATGGTGTACTGCGTCGATACCTGCCCGTCACGAGCATACACAGGCACATAATAATCAACAGGCTCTTTTGTTATGACAACGCCTGCTGCGTGAGTTGATACGTTTCTCGGCATACCCTCGACCTTTATCGCCGTGTCGATAAGCTCCTTTATCTTGGGATCGCTTTTGTAAAGCTTTGCGACCTCGGGAACAGTCCTTGCCGATTCAGCCAGAGGCAGTCCTCTCGGCACAGCCTTTGACACCATATCACCGACCTGATACGGCAGTCCCATCACCCTTGCGACATCACGCACCGCCTGCTTTGCTGCAAGCGTGCCGAATGTTGCTATCTGAGCAACGTGATCTGCGCCGTACTTGGCGATGACATAATCTATTACTCTCTGCCGTCCTTCCATGCAGAAATCCACATCGAAGTCGGGCATTGAAACTCTCTCGGGGTTGAGGAATCTCTCAAACAGCAGATTGTATCTGAGCGGGTCGATGCCCGTTATGCCTATGCAGTAGGCACAAAGGCTGCCTGCGCCCGAGCCTCTGCCGCACCCGACGGGTATCCCGTGAGTCTTGGCGTAATTTATAAAATCCCAGACTATAAGATAATAGTCTGTATAACCCATTTTCGTGATAACATCAAGCTCGTAGGCAAGTCTTTGCTTTGCCTCGTCTGTCGGGTTTTCATAGCGCTTGTAAAGTCCCTTTTCGCACATATCACGCAGGAACTTCTCATTATCGTCCACACCGTCGATATGAAAATACGGCAGCTTTGTCTGCCCGAACTCGAACTCCACATTACAGCGCTCGGCGATCCTGACTGTATTCGCTATCGCCTCGGGATATGAAGCAAAAAGCTGTGCCATTTCGTCGCCGCTTTTGACATAGAATTCCTCGGTCGGAAACTCGAGCTTGTTTGGGTCATCAAGAGTTGTCGCAGTTGATATGCAGACAAGCACCCTCTGCGCCTTTGCATCTTCCCTGCGCAGATAATGCGCATCGTTGGTAGCGACAAGCGGTATGCCGGTTTCACCCGACAGCCTTGCGAGCAGCGGTATCAGTCTTTTCTGATCTTCTATGCCGTGATCCTGTATCTCGAGATAGTAATTGTCCCTGCCGAAGATATCGGCGTAACGCCCGGCTGTCTGCTTTGCGCCGTCGTAGTCGCCAAGAAGCAGCTTTCTCGGTATCTCTCCCGCAAGGCAGGCAGACAGGCAGATAAGTCCGCCGCTGTATTGCCTCAGCAGCTCCTCGTCAACTCTCGGTTTGCCGTAAAAGCCCTCGGTATATGACAGCGAAACGAGCTTTATAAGGTTTTTATACCCTGTCTGGTCTTTGCAGAGCAAAAGCAGATGATAGGGTGATGAATCTATCTTTCCCGCCTTGTCGTGTCTTGTTCTCGGCGCAACGTAGACCTCACAGCCGATGATGGCTTTGATGCCTTTCGCCTTGCAGGCATTGTAAAACTCGACTGCGGCAAACATATTTCCGTGATCGGTCACCGCACAGCAGTTCATTCCCAGTTCGCTGACACGCTCAACAAGCTCGCCGAGCCTGCATGCGCCGTCAAGCAGCGAATACTCACTGTGCAGATGCAGATGTACAAATTCAGTCAAGTCTCTTTGCCTTTTCCTTTCTGATGCTTTCAGCTATTTCAGCAATCTTCTGCATCCTGTGGTTTGCGCCCGAGCGTGATATCGGCGGATCAAGCGCCGCACCAAGCTCCTTGAGCGTGTAATCTATATTCTCATACCGCACCTTTGCGATCTCACGCAGGTTATCTGGCAGATTGTCAAGTCCCATAGTCGAGTCGATAAGCTCGATATCGGTTATCTGCCTTTCCGCTGCGCCGAGCGCCTTGTCGATATTGGCATTGTCACAGTTCATTGATCGGTTGATCTTGTTTTTAACGTCCTTCATCATTTTGACGTTCATTATCTCCAGAGATGACATCTGCGCACCCATCATGGTGAGTATGTCGATGATATTCTCGGAATCTTTTATATAAACTATCTGGTAGTGTTTTCTCTCAACGTGTTTAGGGATGATCCCGTAGTTGTCGATCAGCAGCAGTCCGAGCGAATTACATAGCTCGAGCGTCGGCATAACGAACTCCATATGGTATTTCTTTTCAGGATTATTGACGCTGCCGCAGGCAAGGAATATGCCGCCGACAACATATGGATAATACTTTTCTTTCGGCAGGTCTTCCTTGCTCATTCCCCTGCTCTCATCGAGCTGGAAATAGTCAAGGATAAAGAGCCTGTCCTGCGGTCTTGTTATGCTCAGGTCGTACAGGACTGCCGAGCCTCTGCGCTGTATCTCGCCGACCGTAACGCCGTCGTCACATTCAAGGATACGGTTGACATTGAGCACAAAGAAATCACGCAGCATAGCGTTCTCGGTGAGCACCGAGAGCTCATCCGTGCCCAGGTGGGTTGCGCACAGAAGCACGCCCATAAGACAAGCATCAGCCTTGTCCCGTGAGTTTATGCGTTCGATTATTTCCTGTTTTGCCCTGTATGAAAAGGATAATTCCTGCATATGCTCAATCCTAACGTTTTTCTATGTCCCTGTGCTGTATCCTGACCTTGTGTGCTCTTTCTCTAAGATGCTGTGCAAGCGCTTCTGCGAATGCAACGCTGCGGTGCTTTCCGCCTGTGCAGCCGAAGGCGATGACCAGCTGCGCCTTGCCCTCTTTTTCATAGTGCGGGATAAGGAAATCAACAAGGTCGCAAAGCTTGCTGAGCAGCTCTTTTGACTGGTCGAATTTCATCACATAGCCGTAGACCTCGGGGTTAAGACCCGTGAGGTTTTTAAGCTCCGGCACATAGAACGGGTTTGGCAGACATCTGACATCGAACACGAGGTCGCCCTCTGGCATCGAGCCGAATTTAAAACCGAACGAGCGCACGTCGATGCGCATATAATCGGGATTTTCAGAGAATATCTCCCTCATTCTTTCACGGAACTCGTTTGCAGACGAATTTGTCGTGTCGATATAGTAATCAGCCATCGCCTTGATGGGAACGAGAGTCTCTCTCTCGGTCTCGATGGCTTTTCTGATATTTCCGTAGGAAACCTCGTCAAGCGGGTGCTTGCGCCTTGTTTCTTTATAGCGTCTGATGATGACATCATCAGAGCAGTCGAGGAAGATGATCCTCAGTCCTACGTCCTCTTCCTTGAGCATCGAAAGCGTATCCTTGAGCTTATGGAAAAGCTCACCGCTTCTGATGTCGATAACGAACGCCACCTTATCTATCTTGCCCTCAGACTGATTGCATATGTCAACAAATTTGCCGATAAGCTCCGGCGGCATATTGTCTATGCAGTAATATCCCATATCCTCGAGCACATCAACACAGCTTGATTTGCCCGAGCCGGACATTCCCGTGACTATTACGAACTGCATTTTTCTAACTCTCCTTATCTTCAAACGGAACTATCCTTACTTCGCATTCGAGTTTCTGTCCCTTCTTTTCGAGTACAGTTTTCTTGACTTGTTCAATAAGCGACATAACAAATGATGCTGTTGAGCCGCCCTTGTTTATAACTAAACCGCAGTGCTTTTCGGAGACCTGCGCTCCGCCGACGGTAAAGCCGCGCAGACCGCTGTCCTGAATGAGCTTGCCTGCGAAATAGCCCTCAGGGCGCTTGAATGTCGAGCCTGCATTTGCAAATTCAAGCGGCTGCTTATCCTTGCGTTTGCCCATAAGCTCGTTCATTTTTGCCTCTATCTGTGCTCTGTCGCCTTTTAGCAGCTCAAACACAGCGTCACAGACGATAGAGCCTGTTTTCTGCAGATTGCTGTAACGGTATGAAAAATCGAGTTTGTCGGCCGAAAGCTTTTCGACTTCGCCTCTGACATTGACCGCCGTGCAGCCTTTGAAAATATCCTTTATCTCGCCGTTATAAGCACCTGCGTTCATAAACACAGCGCCGCCGACAGTTCCGGGTATGCCGTATGCAAATTCAAGCCCTGTCAGAGAGTTATCCAGAGCAAAGCGGCTGAGCTTCATAAGGCTGCAGCCTGCCTGTGCGAAAATAGTCGTCTCACCGAGCAGCTTTATCTCGGACATTGCCGATGCGATATGCAGCACAACGCCGTTAAAGCCCTTGTCGTCGAACAGAACATTCGAGCCTTTGCCGAGCACATATGTACGCACTCTGTCCTCTCTTGCCGCATCGAGCAGCCTGCGCAGGCTCTGCGCCGAGTTGACCTCGATAAGCGCAATGCACTTTCCGCCAATTTTGAACGTCGTATGCGCCGAAAGCGGCTCGTTCATCAAAATCTCACAACCGCATATCCTTGCGGTCTCAAACAGTTTTTCAGTATTCATATGTTAACTGTCCAAAGTTTTGGACTCTCCTTTCCAAAAGAGTTCATATCTCAGGATGTCTTTTGCGAATGTATCCCATGAGCCTGTCATAGTCTGCATTGACCACAAGCTCTTCGGGGAAGCCGACCTCCTCGGCTATCTTCACCGCCGTGTCCACCACGCCGATAAGCTCGCAGAAATGCCCGTCGGAATCGAACACCACAGGCACCTCATATTTTTTGCAAAGCCGCAAAAGCTCATACGAGTTTTTGAGCGAGCCTTTCTTGTAGAGTATCGAGCTTTCGTTTATCTCAACGAGCTTTTCATACTCCTTGAACGCCTTGACACACTTTTCAAAGTCGATCGGGAAAAGATCTGTTGTGCAGTGCCCGATAACGTCAACTATCGGATCCTGCGCAGCCTTGATGTATGCTCTTGTATGATTTTCGACCGTTGACGGCTCATAGACCTGTCGGTGCATAGATGCAACGACCCATTCGAGCTTTTCAAGTGTTTTTCTGGGCATATCAAACTGCCCGTTATTATTGATTATATTCGTTTCCACGCCTTTGAGAACGGTAACGCCGCATATCTGCCTCGGCAGTATGCGCAGGTTCTCAAAGTGCCATATATGCGGAGAATCGGGCATCTCGCCCCAGTGGTCTGTCATTGCCACGACCTTTATGCCACGCTCGGCTGCGCTGCGACAGTTCTCGGTGATGGTCGAGTAGGCATGCGTTGATGCCACCGTATGCGTATGCAGATCGCCTATGATTTTCATCTTACTATTCCTAACCTCTAATCTAAGTTCTTATTTCTTACCTCTTACATCCTATCTCTAAAAACTATCCCAGCTCTTGACCTTATCCTTCTTATCCATCTGAAGACCGAGATTTTCAAGCAGCTCGGCAGCAGCGTTGTAGCCCATCTTTTTCTGACGGTTGTTCATAGCTGCGACCTCAAGGATAACTGCGAGGTTACGACCAGGTTTGATAGGGATAGTAAGGCTCGGAACTTTAACGCCAAGAATAGCGGTATACTCGTTGTCAACGCCCATTCTGTCGTATATCTTGCTGCTGTCCCAAGGCTCAAGCTCGACGATAAGGTCGATCTTTTCGCTGACCTTGATGGCACCCATACCGAACAGTCTTCTGGTATTGATGAGACCGATACCACGAAGCTCAAGGAAGTGTCTGATGTTATCAGGTGACGAGCCGACGAGCGTTTTGTTTGAGGTCTTTCTGATCTCAACAGCGTCGTCTGCAACAAGACGGTGACCACGCTTGACAAGCTCGACAGCAGTCTCGCTCTTACCTACGCCGCTCTCGCCGACGATGAGCAGACCTTCGCCGTATACCTCGATGAGCACGCCGTGACGTGTGATACGAGGTGCAAGCTCAACGCTGAGATACCCGATCAGCGATGCGATGAACGCAGTTGTGCTGTCGGTGGTTCTTGCGATAGGAACTTCGTATTTCTTTGCTATCTCTTCAGCGGCATCGACCGGATGCTGCGCATCCT
>CAMYUO010000018.1 GCA_947302065.1 uncultured Clostridia bacterium
CGACAACGCTTGAAGAGATAATGCTTTTCTACGTCAACCGTGAAAAGAAGGAGTGGTGCTGATATGAAAGGACTTATCTTCAAAGAACTTTATATATCACGAAAACGCTTTTATATTGCCGCAGCGAGCTATTTCTCACTGCTTGTGATGTGCATACTCGTCAAGCTCTCTGCTGCTCACGGAAATATTGGTCTGCTCGATGACGAGGCTGTAAAACACGTTGAAAATGTCACGTTCTATCTTGCTGTTTTCGGTCTGCTCATGGCTATCGCAGGCTTTGTCGTTAACAATGCCGAATCCGACAAAACGACCCATTGGGATATTTACAGGCGGACTATCCCGTTTACCGAAAAACAGATAGTCGGCTCGGTCTACCTTTCAAATGCGATATCGCTCGGCTCTTCAATTGCTGTGCATACGCTCGTTTCGCTTATCGTCTGCGCTGTATTTGATATGCAGTTCGAGCCTTGGTTCTTCTTCACATTTCTCTCATTCGGTCTTTTCGTTTATCTGATAAATTCATTCAACATCTTCTGTCAGTACCGCTTCAGAGATCCCAAAAAGTCAAAGCTTGTTTATACGGCAGTTTGTTTTTCAATTTATTTTGGAGTATGCAATGCTCTTGCGTTCGCAATGCTTTTGAAAGCACCAAAGGGAGATCCTGCGGAAAATGAACAGTTTCTCAAAGATACAGCCAAGTCATTTGTCAGTTTCCTGAAAAACTATGCGTGGGTACTCCCTGTCGTATGTGTGGTTTTGATAGCTGTTCTTTTCTTTGCAAGCGTCAGAGCCTGCGCAAGACCTGCGGATGCAGGCAAGCCGCCAAAAGATAAAGAATAAAAGCCGTACAAATCCTTTTTCGGCAAGCTCAGAGCCACTGCGGAAGGAGATGACAACTGATGCTCGGATTTATCTATAAAGAAATCAAAGTGAACAAACAGTGGCTGTGCATAATGTTCGGTCTTGTCATTTTTTTCAGCGTTTTCCCGATGCTCACGGCTTTCGGCGATAAAGACGGCGGACTTGAGGGCACAGCGTTCTATGCTGTCTATTTTCTCATCAACGGCACCTGTTTTCTTGTCGTCGGAATGATGGCATCTATGTTCATTCAGACCGACGAGCGCAAAAAGTGGGGTTACTATGCCACCTCTGTCCCGAGCGGTATCAGAAAGCAGGTCGGTGCGATATATATAATCATTTTCGCAGCGATACTTTTCACGCTCGGTGTGACCTCTGTTATCAACATTGTCATGAGAAAAGCCACTGATATCGATATGCCCGACGCAACAGGCATGATGCTCGTGTTCGCACTTATCGTGCTGCTTATGCGTTCGATAGAGATGCCGTTTATTTACGCATTCGGCTCAAAGGTCGGCGCCGCAGTTAAAGCCTTGCTCGTATTTGTGATCATATTCTTCGCCGCAGTGTATTTTATGTTTGCAGACCTTTCGTGGCTCGGCAGCATGGACGACTTTATTGGCAACCTGCTCAGGTGGTTCTCCGAGCTTGACTTAAAGCATCTTATCAACGGCGGCTTTGTCGGCAAACTCCTGCTTTGTGCCGTTCCGCTGTATGCGCTGTCGTATTATATCAGCACAAATGTCTACCTCAAAGACGTAGACCGACTTGAAAAATAGCTCTGAACTATCCCTTTTATATTGAAAAAACCGTCTCGGGCATTTTGACCCGAAACGGTTTTTATCATATTACCTGTGTTTCTTCTTGTTCATCTTGTGCGCATACATCGTCTTGTCCGCAGCTGAAAGTGTTTCGTCAAATCCGTCTTTCGTGCCGACAGCGCAGCCGATGCTTGCCGAGATTATGTAAGGCTTGCCCGAGTTGTCCGAGTGCTCCTTCATTATCTTGTTGAACTTGTCCGTGCGCTTGTTGATGTCCGACTCGTCATAATCGCCCACACCGATGATGAAAAATTCATCTCCGCCCGCTCTTACGCATTTCTCGCTCGACATCGTGATAGCTTCGGCAGCCTTGCCGACCGTCTTGATACTGAAATCGCCCTCAGCGTGACCGTATGTGTCGTTTATGTATTTGAGCCTGTCCATGTCGATGACACAAACGAACAGCCTGTCTGTGCTCTTTGAATGTGCGAGCATCTTGTCAAGCTCCTCATACATTCCGCGGCGGTTGTAAAGTCCCGTCATTTCGTCCTTTACGGATATCATCATATACTTGTTCTTTGCCCTCACCATTTCAAGCGAGCTGTTGACAAATCTCAGCCAGTTGCGGTAAACGAGATTTATCGTGTGCTCGTTTGTCAGCTCTCTTTGCAGTACAGCATACCCGAGCGTCTTTTCATTGAAATGCACAGCTGAGAAGTAGAACACATAAGGCTTGTCGCAGTCCTCATGTATCCTTGGTATCATCAGCTTAGTGTCAAACGTGTAGCTGCGCTCTGAACTGTGGAAACTCTTCTCACCGTTGTTCGAGCTTGCAAGCACCAGCCTCATCTTTTCGGGGTAGCCGTTGTCCAGCAGACAAAGATAGAAATTCGTGAACGGCTCGATGAGATTTGTATTCTCATATATGTTGTCGATACAGCTCTGCGGTGTTCCCGAGCTTGTCAGCTTTTCAAAAACATAGCTCTCCATCAGCTGACCTATATCTACGTTCTCGGTAAAATCAGACGAGCTGTAATTGCGTATCGTCAGATACAGTGCGTCCTTGAAAACACTTGAGTTCCTGTCAGCATCGGGCTGGCAGCCGCAGGACATACCGAGATGCAGATTGTTGCGTATGTCATTTTCATACGGTATTATCTCAGCACCCGGCTCTATCTTTGAACGGATATAGTCAACTGCCTCTGCAGCCGACTGCTTTTCGTTAGATTCATAAGTCGTCAGTGTTATCTTGCTCAGCGCCGCCTCAGACGTGCCCTCATATCCGATAACTATAAGATCTTCGGGTATCTTCACACCGTTCGTTGTCAGCTTTTCAATAAGTCCGAGAGCCATATGGTCGCTTGCGCAGATAACAGCTTCCGGCATCGAGATGTTGCCCTCAAGCAGATCCTCTGCAAGCTCAATACCGCTTGTGTACCAGAAATCACCGTAAATAATATGCTCATTTGATACAGTGACATTGTGATTTTTCAGCTCGTCAAGAAAAGTCGAAAGACGTGACTCCGCCTCTGTGTGACCCTTTGGTCCTGTCAGCAGGCAGATGTTCTTTTTGCCGTGATCCTCAACTATGTGCCTGCACATCTCACGCAGTATCGGCTCGTTGTAGTTGCGAACACAGTGAAAATCCCTGTACGGCACGATAAGCGCAATAACAGGAACTTTGCATTCCTTTTCGATGCGGTCGCTGATCTTTCTTATCGTGTTTCCCGTGTAATCTTCGGTCAGTGCGACAGTGTCAAGGATAACAGCATCAAAGTTGCTGTAATCTATAAGATTGTAAATGTTCTGTTCACCGACATTGAATGTCTTTGCGAAATTCTGTAAATGAGTCAGCGAGCATACTACGCTGACATTGTAACCGTATTTTTCGCACTGTGTGAATATGCCGTCAAGCACACGTCTGCCGTGTGACTTTTCCGGTCTTGCGGTAATAAAGCATATATTTTTGCGTACACTCACCAAACCTCATCCCTTCCCCAAGGTAATCATACCTTAATTATTATATCACAGTTTGTTTGCAATTGTCAACGGAACAGCAGGCTTTTACGGCAAATATCTACAAAATAAAGCAAAAATTCATTTAACTTGTGTAAGCATTTAACTAAACGATGTGTTCTGTGCGTCGTTAAATGAGATATTGACCTTTTTGTCCGATAGTGCTATAATATGTTGGTAGCGTTTTGAGGAAAGGAGCAAACCGGTTGAAAAGAAAACTGCATATCGACCCGATACCGCTTATCTTTGCGATGATAGTGGTCGGTTTCCTGACTTTCCTTGTATATAAGGCTGTCCTGTTCGGGCTTTCCAAATACGATGAATACTGGCAGGAGAATAACATATCCTACGGCACAGACCTCAAATTTTTCGGGGTCAAGCAGATAAACCAGGACAAAAAACCGCAGGACTCCGAGCTTCACGACAGTGCGCTTGCGCTTGTAAATGCTCACCTTGACGGCAAGACCGCCGAAGAGTGCGGTACGGATATCGAGATAAGCGATAAGTTCTTCAAGATGATAGACCCTAACTATAACGTCAAAGAGCCGCTTGACAGCTGGTGCAGCCTCAGCTCATTCCTCGTTGTCCAGAGAGGAGATAAAGCGATTATTGCATTTGAGTATTCGACTATCCCGAAAGACTTAAAGCAAGCCGAAGTATACTGCGCAGACACATTCAAAACAAGAAAAACAAGCAGGATATATCTTGAACGAACAAACGGAAAATGGGCAGTCGCAGATGTGCTCATCATACAATAAAGAATACACAGACATAAAAGGAGAACAGCTATGGCAACAAGAACAGACCTTGAAGCAATGATAAGCCAGGGAGAACAGGTCTTCTGGCGAGGCAAGCCGCAGAAAAAGTGTTTCATTTTTGAAAGCATATTCAATCCCTTGCTCCCGTTTGCGATAATCTGGGCTGCCTTTGATATCGGATTTATCGTTAACTCATCAAAAGCTGCCTCGGAAACAGGCGCAGGCAGCGCAATAGGCAGCTTTATGCTGGTGTTTTTCGCACTGCATCTGATGCCCGTGTGGATATATCTCGCAGGCGTTCTTCTCTCCGTGAGAAGATATAAAAACACTGAGTATATCGTCACCGATAAAGGCATTTATATCTCGGGCGGCGCTTTCACATACAGCTGTCAGATGAAGCCCTTTGCAGAGCTTTCAAACGTAACTATCCACCGCGGCATTTTCGACCAGACATTCGGCGTCGGCGATGTTGTTTTGAGTACATCAAGCTTTGTCCCCGTCGCTAACAATGGCTCAAGAAATGCCGTAAGAGGCTTGACTATATCCGATATCGAAGAGTATCAGCAGGTCTTTGCGCTCGTCAAGCAGCTGCAGACTGACCTGCCGAGAACCACTGCTAACATACACACTACAAAGGAAGAATGTAATACTCACGCTGCCGCATAAAAAACGGCAGCATTTTTTTGTGCCCGAGCGACTAAACAGCGCAAAACTGCACATCTTAGTATTAAGATGAAAAAACGGAAGTGATGTTTTTGCGCAGATGTCTGAAACTGCCGACCGTCTTTGTTTCGGGAGGTCTTGCCTATGGAGCAGCAGAGGTGCTCAGCAGGGGATATACCTATATCTCAATGGGCATAATCGGCGGCATATGTATGCTCATCGTTCACCTGCTCGGTGACGAACGAAGAAAAGGTATGAGCCTTTTGACTGTGATGCTTGTCTCGACAGCATTTATCACTTCGGCGGAACTGCTCACAGGCGAAGTCTTGAACCGCAGGCTCGGTCTGCATATATGGAGCTATTCATCCGTTCCGCTGAATTTCGACGGGCAGATATGTGTTCATTACAGCCTTGTGTGGTTTGCGATATCTTTTGTCGCAGTCATCTTTGATGAGTGGCTGCGCCTGAAAATATTCAGGGGAAAGTGCTATCCCATTTTTGCAGATATTCGCAAAAGGACAGCAAAAAACCGCCTGTAAGTCAACCTTACAGACGGCAGTTTCAGAATTGTTTCTTTGTGTAGACCTGTATCGAAAATCCGCAGGTCACGGTCAGCTCATCAAGCGCTTTGAGCCGTTCGATGCCTTCGGAAGATGTCTTGTAAAGATACGGTGTCATAGAGAATAGGTCGAGTATGTCCTGAGTTGTTTCTATGCAGCGTGTGTATTCAAATATCTCCTCGCTTGTCAGCTCGAACTTGTTCAGTCCGTAAACGTTCAGCTTGTTTTCATACGGCTCATCGTATGCTACCGCTTTCAGCTCAAACAGATGCCTCGGTGACGGAGAAACGACTATCAGCTTTCCGCCCTTTTTGAGCACCCTTGCATATTCGTCGTTCGCAACAGGCGCAAATGTGCTTATCACCATGTCTGCGCTCTCTTTCAGAAACGGCAGTTCAAATGACGATGCCACAGCAAATTCGCAGTTGCCTATCCCTGCAATGTGTACACGGGTCATGCAGTGCGAAACCGCAGCCTTTGATATGTCTATCCCGAACAGTCTTGCCTCGGGCAGCTGCCTTGCATAAACGCAGGTATAAAATCCCTCGCCGCATCCGCTGTCAATGATAACAGGCTGCTTTGAATTTGCAAGCTCACGCTGTGCAGCCTGTGCTATACGCTCAGCCAGCGGCAGATAATGTCCCTTGTCAAGAAAGTTCGTCCTCGCCTTGACCAGGTCGGCATTGTCACCGCTGTTTTTCGGGTTGCGCTTGTTGGTCGTCAGCAGGTTGACATAACCCTTGCGTGCAATGTCAAAGCTGTGCCCGTTCTGACAGTGCAGCACGTTATCAAGCTTTTTAAGTCTTTTTTTACAAACAGGACAAATATACATAACCGTCGCCTTTCATCACAAATCAGTCTTTCACCATTGATTATAGCACCTATCACGCCATATTGCAACCCCTGTGGCAGGGCAGCCGAAAGCTTGACATTTGAGGCAAAATGTATTATAATATGTAAGATAATATAGTAAAGCGCTGAAGGAATTATCCGATAGCCCGACACCACAGAGAGAAGACGTCCGGTGAAAGTCTTCGTGCCGAGTCCGGTGGCTTACCTGAGCTATGCTGTGAAAACAGTGCCGTATGCCTGCGTTAAAGGCTTCGAGTGGTCTTTTCTCTGCGAAAAGGCAATTTGGGTGGTAACACGGAGTAGATGCTTCGTCCCATGCGTGTGGGCGGAGCATTTTATTTTTGCTTAAGTAAAGGAACTGTTTATGAGCCGAAAATACGAATGTCCCTGCTGCGGCTGTCTGACAGTCGACAAACTCAAAGCCTGGTCGATTTGTCCGGTATGTTTTTGGGAGGACGAAGGCGGAGTTTATGATGGTGATACTGTCAGAGATGACGTTTACAGCGTACCAAATCATATGACTCTTGCTCAGGCTCGTGATAATTACAGGCGATTTGGTGCGTGCCGCAAGGAGTTATCGAGCAAAACCAGAGAACCTACAGAGCAGGAAATAGTGGGATCTTATATGCGTATAGCAGAAAAAATAAAAGATAATTAAAATGGAGTTTTGTCAATGGTTAAGTTTATTTGTCCGGTCTGCGGGTGCAGAACGCTGGCGAGCAGGGGAGAAAACGATATTTGTCAGGTCTGCTACTGGCAGGATGACGGCGAATATGAGGACTACGCACCGAGCGACGCAAACGGCGGTCTGTGCATCATGCGTGCAAGAAAGAACTTTCTTGAATTCGGCGCTGCCGATGAGCAGTTCGTAAGGAGCACACGCAAACCGCTGCGTTCCGAGATAACCGATAACTATATCAAACTTTTAAATACAAACGGAGGAAACTAAAATGGAATGGACAAGTCTGAACGATCTGAGAGAATCATACCTCAAGTTCTTTGAGAGCAAGAACTGTCTGCGTCACAAGAGCTATCCGCTCGTACCGCAGAACGATAACAGCCTGCTTCTCATCGTCGCAGGTATGGCACCGCTGAAGCCGTATTTCACAGGTCAGGAGGTACCGCCGAGAACGAGGATGACCACCTGCCAAAAGTGTATCAGAACAGGTGATATCGAAAACGTCGGCAAGACTGCAAGACACGGTACATATTTTGAGATGCTCGGCAACTTCTCGTTCGGTGATTATTTCAAGGACGAGGCTATCGCATGGGCGTGGGAGTATGTTACCGAGGTGCTCAAGCTGCCCAAGGACAGACTTTACATTTCCGTATACGAGGACGACGACGAGGCTGAAAAGATCTGGCACGAAAAAGTCGGCGTTCCGATGGATCATATCTTCCGCATGGGCAAGGAGGATAACTTCTGGGAGGCAGGAACAGACGGCCCTTGCGGTCCCTGCTCAGAGATCTACTTTGACCGCGGCGAGCAGTACGGCTGCGGCAAGCCTGATTGTACAGTAGGCTGTGACTGCGACAGATATATGGAATTCTGGAACCTCGTTTTCACACAGTTTGAAAGACACGAGGACGGCACATATACTCCGCTCAAGCAGAAGAACATCGACACAGGAATGGGTCTTGAAAGACTTGCTGCTCTTATGCAGGGCGTTGACTCTATCTTCGATGTCGATACCGTAAAGGCTATCAGAGATAAGGTCTGCGAGATCGCAGGCTGCGAGTACGGCAAGGAGTATAAGAAGGACGTTTCTATCAGAGTCATCACCGACCATATCCGTTCGGTGACTTTCCTTGCATCTGACGGAGTCCTGCCATCAAACGAGGGCAGAGGCTACGTTATGAGAAGACTGCTCAGACGTGCAGTGCGTCACGGCAAGCTGCTCGGCATCAACGGCATGTTCCTCAAGGACATCGTAAAGACCGTTGTTGACTGCAACAAGTGCGAGTATAACGAGCTTGAAGAAAAGTACGATTACATCGTTAAAGTCCTCACCACCGAGGAGAAAAACTTCAATGCAACAATCGACAGAGGCATGAAGATCCTTGACGATTATATCGAGGATATGAAAGCAAATAACAAGACTGTGCTTGACGGTGAAAGCTGCTTCAAGCTCTCTGATACATACGGTTTCCCGATCGACCTCACAAGAGAGATACTCGAAGAAAAGGGTATGAGCGTTGACGAGGACGGCTACAATGTCTGCATGGAAAAGCAGAGAGAAACTGCAAGAACAGCAAGAGGCGGCTCAAAGTATATGGGCGCTGACGAAACTATCTTCCACAAGATGGACAAGAATTTCTCGACAAAGTTCACAGGCTATGAAACTCTCAACGGCGAAAGCGAGATCAAGTATCTTGCAACTGATGACGAGCTTATCGAGAACGCCGGTGTTGGCAGCGAGGTATATATGGTCTGCGCTGAAACTCCGTTCTATGCTGAGAGCGGCGGACAGGTCGGCGATAAGGGTACTGTCTCCACCGCAAGCGGCAAGGCAGAAGTGCTCGATGTTCAGAAAGTCGTTGCAGGCAAGTTCGCTCATAAGCTCAAAGTGACCGAGGGCGCACTCAGCGTAGGTCAGAAAGTCGAGCTTCACGTTGATAAGAAAAACAGAAACGATATAATGAGAAACCACAGCGTTGCGCATCTGCTTCAGGCAGCACTGCGTGAGGTTCTCGGCGACCACGTTCATCAGGCAGGTCAGCTCGTTGATGCTGACAGAGTCAGATTTGACTTCTCTCATTTCTCCGCAATGACCGAGGAAGAAAAGTTCAAGGTCGAGTCTATCGTCAATGCCAATATCCTCAAGGGTCTTGACGTTGAAATGAAGGAAATGCCAATCAAAGAGGCTGAAAAGCTCGGCGCAATGGCTCTGTTCGGCGAAAAGTACGGCGAGACAGTAAGAGTCGTTACAATGGGCGACGATGATGAGATCGCTTCAAGAGAGTTCTGCGGCGGTACTCACGTTGACAATACATCACGCATCGGTCTGTTCAAGATCATCTCCGAGGCATCTGTCGCAAGCGGCGTAAGACGTATCGAGGGTGTAACGGGCAGAGGTGTGCTCAAGCTCGTTGCTGAGCATTCCGATGAGATAAAGAAAGCTGCCGCTATCCTTAAAACTGCTAACCCGCTCGAGCTGGTAAACAGATGCTCCGCAGTAATGCAGGAGATAAAGACTCTCGAAAAAGAGCGTGACGAGCTTCAGTCATCTATCAACGCTATCAGATCCAAAACGATCATCGACGGCACTGTCGAGATAAACGGCGCAAAGGTCGCAAGCGCACTGCTTTCAAACATCAAGCCCGATGCGCTCAAGAAAATGGCTGAGGATATCAAGTCTCAGTTCGACGACGTTGTCGTTGTACTCGCAGGCGTTTATGAGGATAAGGCGAACCTTGTCTGTGCAGCAGGCAAGAACGCCGTTGCAAAGGGCGCTCACGCAGGCAAGATCGTCGGCAAGGTAGCAGCCGTTACAGGCGGTAAGGGCGGCGGACGTCCCGATACCGCAATGGCAGGTGTAGGCGACAGATTCAAGATCGACGAGGCTCTCGCACAGGTAAATGATATCGTTGGCGAGTTCGTAAAATAACCACGACCAAGGAGGAAAATTATGGCTGATTGTTTGTTCTGTAAAATAGTTGCGGGCGAGATCCCGTCAAAGAAGATCTATGAGGACGATACAGTTTATGTGTTTGAGGATATCGCTCCCACAGCGCCTATCCATTATCTGTGCATCCCCAAGCAGCACATCTCAAAGCTTGATGAGGTAACTGCCGACAACAGCGCAGTTATCGCTCATATCTATGAGGTCATCGCAAAGCTTGCAAAAGAGCTTGACCTCAAAGACGGTTTCAGAGTTGTGTCCAACTGCGGCGAGAGCGCAGGACAGAGCGTCTTCCACATTCATTTTCATCTTCTCGCAGGCATACCTTTTGAGTGGCCTGCAGGCTGATATCACGGGCGGATATTCTTATCCGCCTTTATCTGTAATCGCTTGATATTTCCCGAGAGGTGATAGCTGTGACGAGAAAGGGCTTCTGGTGCGGTCTGTCATTTATGGCAGGTCTGTTCCTTTCTGCCTGTTTCAGCATAAGTCTGTGGTGGGTGTTCGCACTCAGCGCAGCCTGCCTTTGCGCCGTCGGTGCGCTTGCTCTCAGAAATATCCGCACCTACTTTATCGTCTGCGGCTGTGCGTTCGTTATCGGAGCGGTTTACAGTGCAGCCTATTCCCATTTTGTCTATGATGATATCCTGTCTTATGACGGCAAGACAGTGACGATAGAGGGAACTGTCGAAAAGTATGACTATATCGGTCACGCACAGGGCTATCTGACCGTAAAGGGTGACCTCGGCGGTCATACAACGACCATATCGTTCTTTATCGACGATGACGACTATGAGTATTATGACAACGTCAGGGTAACGGGCAAAGTCGTTCGGATAATGGATAACTATAACTTCCAATCTGAGAAATACTATTTCAGTCAGGGCGTGTTCCTTAAAGGTGATGGCACTGCGAGTGTTACGCATCTCGGCACAAACTCCGGCGGCTTTTTCAAAGCTATCAGAGAATACAGCGACAGGATATTTGCCACTGTCACACAGAACAGCGGCTATGACGAGGGCGGATTTCTTGGCGCTATGCTGTGCGGCGACAAAAGCGAAATGGATCCCGCACAAAAGAGTATGCTCTACCGCAGCGGCATCGGACACATCTTTGCCGTCTCGGGCACGCATCTTGTTATCCTTGCAAGCGTCATAAGCTTTCTGCTTGAGCGCCTGCTGCGCAGAAAACGCATCTGCGCCGTAGTGATGATACCTGTCTGCTGGGCGTTTGTCATCTTTGCAGGCATGAGTACATCTGTCGTGCGAAGCGCAATAATGATGACTATCGTGTTTACCGCACAGGCTGTCAGACGCAGAGGAGACTGCGCAAATTCTCTCGGCATCGCAGGCATTATCCTGTGCATCGCAAACCCTTACATAGTCTTTTCACAGGGCTTCCAGCTCAGCTTTGCCTCAGCATTTGCCGCAGGTGCAGTCGCACCTTTTGTGTATTCAAGGCTTAACATCAGAAGAGTGCCTCGCATCTTAGTAAAAGGCTTTGTCTATTCGTGTGTCGATTCGGTGTTTATATAACATCTTTGCCTCATCCATTTCGGCGGCTTTTCGCTGCTGTCACCGATAACCAACGCACTGCTCATTCCCGTGTGCACAGCTGCACTTTTCCTTTGCTTTGTCGTTGCACTAACAGGCGGAGCGCTGTTTATTGCAAAACCATTGCTCTGGCTCGCATCAAAGCTTGTCAGCTTGGTTCTCTATGCCGTCAAGGTCATTTCACGACCGTCGCTATTGTTTGTCACAGGCTCTGATATCCTGCTAGTGCTGATAGTCTCCGCTGTCTGCATCGCAGTTATCATCGCTGCCTGTAAAAGCAAGCGTGCCGTT
>CAMYUO010000019.1 GCA_947302065.1 uncultured Clostridia bacterium
CTAAGCTATGGTTTTAGACTATATAACCTCATATTTTTCGACGCTGATGATACTGTTCATGCTGATGGTGATAATGTTCGTCAACAGAAAGTCACAGATACCTGCGGCGGCGCTGTTCCGCACGGCTGTACTGCTGATCTTTGCGATATCAGTATTTGACTTTCTTGACGAAATGGCATCGGGCGGCACGGCAAGGGCATACACGTTCGAGCTGATGGAGAACAGGGTGTGGGTAAGGCTGTTTGCGAGCACGATGAACTATGTGCTGCGCCCTCTCGTTATCCTGCTGGAGCTGATAATGATATGCCCGAACAGAAAGGCAAAGGTGCTGGTCATAATCCCGAGCATAATCAATGCGGCGGTATATCTGCCTGCGCTGTTCGGTGCGCACATATCCTGCTGGATAGACGAGAACAACAACTGGAAAAGCAGTTTTCCGCTCGGCAGAACGGTCTACGTTGTGCAGCTGATATACGTTGCGCTGCTGATAGTGCTGTCGATAAAGTATTTTCACAGGGACAACGTGCTGCAGAGCCTTATAATAGTAGCTATCGCTGCGCTGAGTGTCACGGTGGCGATATTCGAGTTCACCAATCTTCTGACAGGCTTTGCAACGCCTGTGACGGCGCTGTGCGCACTTGGTTATTACATCTATCTGTCGATGATATATCAGCAGGCGATGCGGCGGACGATCGCAGAAAAGGAACTTGACATCGCACGAAGCGAGCTTGCGGTGCTGAGAAGTCAGATACAGCCGCATTTCATTTACAACTCGCTGAGCACGATAAGGTCGCTGACAAAGCGTGACAGCGAACGTGCGGTAAAGTGCATAGACGACTTTTCAAAGTATCTCAAATCTCACATAGGTGCTATTCAGAACGAGGGTCTTGTGCCGTTTGAAAACGAGCTGGAGAACGTAAAGGTATATATGTCTATGGTGCAGGCGGGATATTCAAAGGACATCATAGTGGATTACGACCTGCAGGTAACAGACTTTGAAGTGCCGCCTTTGTCGCTCGAGCCGATAGTTGAAAACGCTGTCGAGCACGGCGTCGGACGCTACGGCGGAACAGTGAGGATAAAGACGTTCGAGAAAGACGGAGAGATAACCATTCGCATTCAGGATGACGGAAAGAAAGCGAATACACAGGAGGAGTACAAGCCTGTACACAACGGTATCGGCTTGAAAAACACAGAGAAAAGGATACAGATGCAGTGCGGCGGCAGGCTGGTGACAGATTTTGCGCCTGCGGGAGCGACTGTGGACATAGTTATACCTGTATCCAAGGGGGAAGAAGAATGAAAATACTTATTGCTGACGACCATCAGGTCATTGTCGATGACATTATAGATGAGCTGAGCAAGCTGTGCCCGAATGCGATGTGCATAGGCACGAGCGACCCTGAGCAGATACTGCCGATATTCAAGGAATACGAATTTGATGTTATATTCATGGACATCGACCTTTCTGGTTACAACGGCATATCGCTTGCAAAGAAGATACTTGAGATAAAGCCGAGGACGAACATAATCTACATCACGGGGTATGAAAAATTCGCTCTGGAGAGCTATGAGACTTGTGCGAGCGCTTTTCTGGTCAAGCCGATAAACACTGAGATGATAAGCAAGGCGCTGGACACTCTGCGCTACCCTGTTTCAAACGTGACAGATGCTATGCTGCACTCGCAGTACATGGGCAAGAACCTTATCGGTGCACGACTGATGCAGTGCCGTGAAGAGCGTGGGATGAGCGTTCAGGAGCTTGCAGGCGAGCTTGGCGTTGCGGTGCAGACGATATACCGCTGGGAGCGTGGAGAGCGTATCCCCGATGTTATCACGTTCATGCACATCGCTAAGGTGCTCGGCGTGAATGTTGAAAAGATAATGTGCTTGTGATGAAAACAGCCGTTCCCTATGGAACGGCGTCTTCTATTTGTTGTGTATATGCCACAAACGGACAACTACAAATTGTACATATGCAACAAATTTTGACATTTTGAGGCTAAAACGGGCATTTTAACCGTTTCGGTGAATGACAAACGAACAAAGTGAGGTTATAATATAATCAAAGAACAGCACCGGACAGTAGCTCGGTGCGGTGGCTAATGAGAAGTATTTTTACATCCTCCGGGTATTTGCAAGCCAAAGCTCCGCATTGCTTTTGGAACAAATACCACAACCTTTCACAACACCCCCTATCTTTAAGATCTCTGCAGATCGTTACGGTCTGTGGGGGTCTTTTTTTGAGGTAAGAGGTCAGAGGTAAGAGGTGAGAAACAGATTTTTCAAGCGAGTGTGAAGTCAGAGCGTCTTACATCTTACGTCTGATCTCTGAAAACCCAAAAAACGTTCGCACGGATAGTACGAACGTTTTGCTGTCTGTTAGATCTTGAATTTATCAGTATGCGAAAGTGAAAGTCGATTCGTCGCTGTCGACCCAGACATAGCCTTCCTTGGTCATTACAATGTGACCTTCGTGGTTAGCGTCGATCTGCTTGCCTTCAACGATATTGCCCTTTTCATCGTAAACCATCTCGGTCTTTGTGCCGCCTGCGTAGTACATCTTATCCTCGTAAACTGTTGCCAGGATGCCGTAAACGATATATGAGTTCTCGCCGTTCGGTACCTTTACTGTGCAATAAGCGGTATTGTAGGGATCTGCCTTTGCAACTGTGAGTACGATGCCGCGTCCGTTTACCGATTCAAAGTCGCCCGAGAAAACAGCTGTCGGAGTTGCATCGGTCTTTTCATCGGCAGCTGCCTTATAGTTGCAGCCGCTTTCGCCGGGGTGTTTTCCGTTCACATCAACATAATTGCAGCCTGCCTCGCCGGGATGCTTAACTACTTCTGCGGTCGGCTCTGCCTGTACTTCAAGAACTGACTGAGCCTGCTTTACAGCTGGCTGTGTGTTATTTGTATCAGCTACGGTCTGGTAGTTATAACCGCTCTCGCCAGGGTGCTTGCCGTTTGCATTAACTGCTTCGTCCTTCTTGTTTTGCTCAGGCTGAGCAGCTTTCTGTGTATTTTCAGACTTTTCGGTCTTATCTGTCTTGTTTTCGGTTTCTGGCTTCTGTGTTTTCTCGGTAACAGCTGTGTCAGGCTTTACGGTTATTGAAAAAGCCGATCTTACAGGTGCGATCTCACTTGTGTTTGCAGATGCGCTGAACACTGCGATGCCAGTTACCATTGCTGTTGCTGCGATAACTGCGCAGATGGAAGCTGCGATCTTCTTGTTTGTTCTTCTTACCTTTGTTGTGTTGTTCTTGTTTGTGTTTTTCATAATGCTTCTCCTTTTTTTATAACAAAGTTTATATTTCCTTGGTGTGATTACATAATAGCACCGAAAAGCGAAAAACACAATATTCAATATATGCGTGATTTGTTGCATAAACTACACTATGCAGGCGGGCAGTAGTTTATACTACAAAAACATATGAAATTGTAAAGGAAATGAGCGAATAAAGATCCACAGGCACAGACCTGCGGATCTTTATGCAAAAAACTATTTTCCGGATTTCCTGACAGCCATGGTACAAAGAAGTGCAGCTGCGATGCCGACAGTATAGGCGGCGAGGTCGCTCCACAAAAAGCCCTGGCCAAGCAGCAGATGCCCTATCTTTGTTGATCTGAGTTCAACGAGCCAGCGCCAGCGTATCAGCTGCGAGAACTCCACAGCAAATGATGTGACGAGCGCAAACAAGGCTGCCACATACGGCGGCCGCTTTACAAGAACTATCCGCCAGCAGCAGTACATCACAACAGCCCAAAGTGCGTCGCCAAAGCACTGCGGCACAAATGACATCCGGCGTGAAAGCAGACCTATCACGATAAGAACGGCAATTGCGCCGATATATATAAGTCTTGTTTTGAGTCGACTTCTCATAATACACCTCGGAAATAAAGATAAAACCTCTTTTGTCAGATACAACAAAAGAGGTTTTTGTGGCTCCCCCAGTTGGACTCGAACCAACGACCCTGCGGTTAACAGCCGCATGCTCTACCAGTGTAGACAAGTTAACCATTATGTAACAGTAAAAGCCTATTTTCAATCGAAAGATCCCTTTTGTTGTTTATTAATATCCTTATACATATTATATATGAAAAGCCCATTTAATTCAAGCATTATTTTAAATATGTTCCCATCCACCCCTCACAGAACTGTTCGTAATCCATGTTTAGCTGTATATTTATGCTATACCCCTTGCCAATCTCGATTCTGCTTATCAGCTGGGAGATTATCATCTTTTTCTGCTCTGTTGGGACAAGGTCAAATTCTTCTGCCCAACCCTTGAACTGTTCATACATAGGTTTTATCTTCATCATTGCATTTTTCTTGTTATTGAGCTCTTCTTCAGTTTTCTCTATCTGCGATTCTATAGCTGCTATGTTTTGCTGTACCTTGGTCATTGCCATTGATAACTGCTCTGGGGAATAAAAGCTCTCCCCTATCAGCGTATCATATAGTACATAGGATACTGTGCTTCGTTCCTGCTCACTGTTGTCCAGCCTATGGATACATAAAGATACAGGTTTTCAGATTCATTATAGTTCTTATCCTTCAGATCAACGCCCTTGTAGTAATAGTTGCGAGCACAGCCTGAGCTCATCTGCATACTTTTCGGCCCGCCCATATTCACCATCATAAAGGCTTTTTCATAATCATTGCCTGTGAACTTGAAACCCACATATTGCAGAAATTCTCTGAGAGTTTTTTCCGGGTGATAGGTCTTCACATAATTGATAATATACTGCATCTGCTCGGTGCTGAGTATCCTGTCGCCGGGAAGGATGTTCTTGAGCTCTTTTGCAGCGGTGAAATCCGTCCTTCCGAGGGTTTCAAGCATCGGGATATTCTTCTGGGTATTTCCCGAGTGATCGTAGAACATAAGCGGATTGGTGTTTTTCCTGTATTTATTGATACAGGTTTTAACGTCTTCGACCTGCTGAAGGATGCTCTTGATCTTATCCACGCAGTAATCAGCATCGCACTCGGCGGACTTGGTACCCTGACGAAGCAGCTGGGCTCTTTCTGCGAGCAGACAATCTATCATCTCAATGCTGCCTTGCAGATAGATCGCAGCTGCATCTCCGATAAAGCTATCTGTCTTCTCGATGGCTTCTTTTCCGAAGCAGACGGATTTGGAATAGTGGTTTACCATGGTCGTGTAGATCGTATTGTTTCCGGAGCTGAGCTTCTTTTCTCCGGTCAGATAATCACCGAGGATGGAAAGGGCGGAAACCGCGTTGTCCTCGTTTACCCATTTCTCACGGGTGCCGATCAGATTTGCCATTTTGATATCCTTTTCCTCCTGGGGCAGATTGTTCCAGCAGGATATCTGATCGAACTGGATGTGTATCTCACGGCAGACACGTTCAAAGTTATTATATGCCTTAACAAATTCAGCCATATCGTTTGCCGAGGCCATGGCTTCGATGAGGTCCTTCTTCATATCCTTCATATCACAGGAAATGCTTCGCATCTTCTTTGCAAGACTGTCCAGGGTGACCTCCGGTTCATCACCGGTGTAAAAGGCTTTCATCATCTGGATGAAGGGAACGGTGACAAACTTTACTTCCGGGAAATTCTCCGCGATCAGAGCGGCTGCGCCTTCCGCACTTTTGATAAGCCCTTTCAGCTTATCGTCCGACTTGACAAGCTCAGTGATACCGCTGATCGTTTTATCGGTGTTCTCATCGAGCTTATCCGAGCTTATGCCTTTAGCCGTTATCATTGTACTTTCCGTTCCGGATACGTCCATCGCGTATGCCGAGTAAGGTGCTATTACTGTCATTGTCATTACGCACGCCAGTGTTGCTGCTAATTTTTTCATTTTGTTCATTTGATTTACCTCCTGTTTAAGATTGTAATTGTGCAACTGTTCCGATTTTGTTTTCTTTGCTTCTGTAGAAAAAAATGCCGTGTGACCATATATCCGACAAGCCCTGAAGCTATACCGATCACCATGCCTGCAACCACATCGCTGGGATAATGAACGCAGCGTATGATCCTTGAGCAGCCTACGATAACGGGAATAATGAACAATGCCCATGCCCATTTTTTCTTTTCCTTGAGAAGTACGGCTGCCAGTGCGGTGAAGATAAGGAAATTAACTGATGTATGACCGGAGGGGAAAGCCGGATCATTTTCAAGGAATCCGCCCGCTTTGGTCCAGTGAGCATTATAGGTATCCCAGAACGGAGTGTTCTGTAAGGTAACGTAAGGTCTGTCTCTTCCGACGGCAAATTTGACCGCCTCCATAGATACAAGACCAACAATGAATGCAACTATCATTGCTACTCCGTATTTTCTTGTCTTTTTCGGAAAGCAGAGGAGCAGGGAAACAACGCCGTAGATCGTGTATCCCAGGCTGTCGCCCGTGTATTGACAGAAGTTTGCTATTGCGATCGTAAAGCCGTTTTGAAACCACCATATAAACTTGTATACGGCCGTATCAAAACCGAAAAATAACAGATCGATCATTGTTCCCAACATATTTATCAAGACTCCTTTCGATTCTTTCTTTGTAAGCTCTGTTTAGCTTGATCATATAATACAACACCCATCCTTGCAAAATCATTGCAAATGATGGGGCTGGCAAAAAACTTTTTTGATATAGGCAAAACCGCACATCCGTTCGGAAAAGCAGCGGGTGCAGCACCTTATCTGCAAACAGATGCCATAGCTGAAAAAATCAGCAGTATGCTTGACATCTTCCGCCCGCTGTACTATAATGATGACAGCATCAGCGAAGGAGCGAACTGAAATGACTTGCTTTAACGCTTACACTCTGCATAGCGGAGAATTGCAAGTCTCGTCCCCGCAGAAGAGATCCATATTGTGCTGTGTGCAGATAATTCGGAGAGCCATTTCAGGGAGCTTGCTTAGTTACCGGTCCTTGACATAAGAAACACCGTCTGCACACGGCAGGCGGTGTTTCTTATGTCGGCGTGACCATAGATCAGATCATAGTTACAAAAAGACATCTGACTATCCCGCCGACACACCACACATATTCCTTAAACAAAAGGCTTTTTATCTTGCTGTGCTATCCCCCGCCGGAGGCGGGGGATAGCACAGCGTTGGTCTAATTGCCGTAATCTCCTAAATAAGGTGTTTGAAAATGGTGTGTCAAAGGGATAACCATATAAACAATTAAGCAGTCCCTGTATCAGCATCGCTGCCCTTGTCCTTCGGGATAATGACCCTTGCCGTTGTCCCTTCACCGATGACGCTTGTTATCACCACATCGGCATTGCAAAGGTCTTTAAGGCGCTTTCTTGTGTTCTCTATGCCGATATGCGAGCGCCCGTCCTCTTTCCTCGGGGCATCGGCATCAAAGCCTACACCGTCATCCGCAACGGTAACTATGAACGCATCCCCGGTCTCTTCCGAAGATATCGTGATCGTTCCGCCCTTTTTCTTCTGACCTACTCCGTGCTTGACTGCATTCTCGACAATAGGCTGTATGCTCAGCAGCGGTATCTCGAAATCCATTGTACGGATATCATAAACGATATTCAGCTTTTTCCCGAACCGGAGCTTTTCGATATACAGATACTTTTTCAGATGCTCTATCTCTTTTTCAAACGGGACCGGAGCAGTCTGCTTCAGCGAGTCCATATTGCACCGGATGTAATCCGAAAACTCGACAATAGCCTCCTGCGCCTTTTCCGGGTCAAGGGTGCAGAGCATTGCTATAGAGCTTAACGCATTGTACATAAAGTGCGGCCTTATCTGCGACACCATTATCTGCACCTTAGCTTCGTAAAGCTCCTTTTCAGCACGCTCGTGCGCAGCTGCGATACGGATGTTCTTCTTGGTGTAGTTGTCTATCTCCAGCGCCATATCAGAAATGGAATCGGCAAGGAACTGCAGCTCGTTGTTCTCTTTTATGTCGTACATTTTTGAAACTATCTCGGAACTTTTCTTGTTCACGGTATAGTCGATTATCGCTTTTTGTATCTTAACCGTGGGCCTGACAGATCTGCGGTACAGTACCATAAGTATTATCACCATTACCAGCAGTATTCCGCCGATACTGAGTATAAGCGCTGAGTTTATCGAGGTAAGTGCCGAGGAGTGTATCTCGTCCCAGTCGTACACCAGTCCGATCACGCCGCGCATCTTGCCGTTGCAGAATATGGGCTTGTATCCGATGTAGTATCTGCCTTTGTTCGGAATATTTGACGAGCGTTCAAACACGATCTGATCTGAGTTGCTTTGCAGGATATTATCTAAAACAGGGTGATCTGAGATGTCATAATGATCCCCCAATTCCTTGTGCGTATCTATCTTGCCGGACTGATAGATAACCATTCCGCGGTGATCCTCGGTCATATCCATAACAAAAACGCAGTCCAGATTGCTTTCGTCAACGTAGTTCGAGGTAAACATTACCTTTTCTTTAAGGGTCTCATTTGCAAGGACCTTTGCGATGTTATGAGGCAGTCTGTCATACCATGATTTGTAAGGGTAGTCATCGTCAAGGTGATTCGTATAATAATCATAGAGCGTTGCCTGTTCCTCATCACTAAGCTGTTCTAACGACTCCTCGGGATATCTCTCCCAGAAGTCAAAGCAGAAGGTCAGAGTGTAGTCGCCCTCTCTCGGCTCCTCCAGCAAAAAGTACTTATCGTATATTCGGTTGAGCAGATATTCCATATGTGCATTCTGAGCATCAAGGTAGGAGTTGGTGACAGAGTGATAGACCACCCACGAGATACCTGCGATAAGCAAAACAAACAGCGGCAGCAGCACTGCTCCGATCTGAAACAGCAGCGTTTTTTTTACCTTTTTTGGATTCAGCTTCAGCTTTTTTTCACTCATGATCCCGTTCCCCCCTAAGACCTGCACTGCGTTTCACAGCTAAATTATATCATCTGACTCTGCTCCTGTCAAGAAGGACCCCTTATGCAAACAAGCAGAGACAGCTCGGTAAAATCAGCAAACGCATATCTCCCCGTGCTCAGACAGGAGAATATGCGTTTTTGTTTTCCGGGGCTGCACGCCGTCTTATTATCAGTAAAGGTCCTCGTCGAACAGGAAATCCGCCCAGTAATACTGGCTCATATACTCGTTCTGATAAGAATTCACCGCACCGGCATCCAGCTGCTTGAAGCGGTAATAGTCACAGTCAAGCACCTCCGGGTTTACTGCAAAGGCATTGTATGTGTGTATAAGCGCTGCCTCTGCGCCGACGTTCTTCAGGCTTTTTTTGAGAGCATATATGTAGGTCTGCATAAGGTTTTGATTTTTTTCGTCATACGGCTCGTCCTCGAAAAGTGCGGCAAATATCTCCCGCGAGGTACACGATGCCCCCTGCTTATGCACCAGATAGGCAAACATCTCCTTTGCCTTGCTTCGCACAAACTTTACGTGCTCACCGTCCGGCGTGAACACATCAAAATTGCCAAAGCACTGCACACGCAAAAGAGCATCGCTTTTCGGCACGATAGGAAAGCGAAGATCGGCAAGCTCCTTTTCGACCTTGGCCTTGGAGACAGGCTTCATTATATATCCGCTTGCGTGCATATTCATAGCGTCGCCTGCATATTCCGAAAAGCCCGTTACAAAGATGATATTCATTTTGGGATTGATCTCCTTGAGCTTTTTTGCGACCTCAACGCCGTTCATTCCTCTCATGTGAATATCAAGGAAGGCAATGTCGCAGCCGTTTTTCTCGGCGTCCGTTATAAGCTCATCCTGATCGTCAAAAGCGGTAACGTCCGCATCGGGCTTTGCTTTTTTGATCGAAAGCTCCAGCATCTGCAATGCCAGCTCCTCATCGTCAAGGCAGAGTATCCTCATTGTCCTGTTCCTCCTTTGCAGGCAGCCTGTTTTATCGGCTATTGTCACTGTGTACAGCCTCGTTGCTTTATTCCGATTTTATTATATCACTTGAAAAGGTCAGAGTCAAGGAGCTTTGTCTGTGTGTCCGTATTTTTTAATCTCCTCATTCCCTTGCAAGGATATTGCAAGGGTCGGTATGGTATATTATGATCACAGCAAGGGGAATACCCCGGACAAACAGTGTGATAAACACAGTATCAAAGTAAAAAAGGAGAATTGTTATGAAAAGAAACACATTTATCGGAAAAACGATCGGCAGACTGGCAGCGGCCGCAGTATCTGCTGTTATGATCGCAAGTTCATTATCATTCGGCGCATCTGCTCAGACCTTCGACACCAAATACGGCACCAAGGAAATCGAAAGCAGCAGCTGGATGAGTGCTCTGCCGGACGACATAAAGATCAGCGACATGAGCATTCCCGGAGCGCACGATGCCTCGACAAGAAATGTTATTATCGGAATGGGTCATTTTGCACAGACGCAGTATTTTTACATCAATGAGCTGCTCGAAATCGGTGTAAGATACTTTGATCTGCGGGTTTGCTGTGATGATAACGGCGTACTGTATATGTGCCACGGGAAAGTCAATTGTTATAATTGCGCAGACTGCAGGATGACTCTTGGTGACGTTTTCGCACAAATGAGGAATTTTCTCAGAGACAACCCAAGTGAAACGATACTTCTTCAGGTGAAATGCGACCGCTATGATAACAATGCACAAAATGAGACCTGGAACTTTTTAAAGGATATGGCTGACGGCGGAGAGCTGTATTACGGCGACCATGTTCCCACACTCGGCGAGGTAAGAGGCAAGATGTATTTGTTCAGCAGACTTGACTTCGGAGAAACGACTCAGAAGGATAAGTTTATGACTTTCGAGGATGGCAACATTTTTAAATTCCGCAGCTGGGGAATTGATGTACACAATTTCAGCGGTGGAAATACCGAAGAAAAAACTCTGGATGAGACTGCATACGGCGGGGTGCATAATTGCGTAGTAAATACGGAGGATATGTATGATGTTCCCAAAGCCGAGAAATGGGAATATGTTTACAACTCTCTAGTGGGGCCCCACAATGCAGCATACTACTCAGACGCAGGAAAAGATGTGGGTCTGGATACATTCAACATCATCTATGCGAGCATGAGCTATCAGAACTGGTATGAAGTTGCATTAAGAGTGATCCATCCGTTTTACAATCTGTTCAGCGATAAAGAGGCCATGGTATGGCCGAAAGAAGGTGCAGATTACATCAATCCAAAGCTCAGAGCTCTTTTGGAGCATAACCCGACCCTTTATACAGGCTGCCTTGTTTGCGACTATATTGATAGATCTCTTTCGCAGGATATTTATATGACAAACTTCATTGACCCGGCTGACTGCTCGTTCGGATATACCGGATCCTGGTGAAAACAGCCTTCAAATGCGACATATATGACGAATTTCAACAGATAAATACAGTTATCAGACCCGGTCTGTGCTTCAAAGCGCAGGCCGGTTTTTTATCTCCGGAAAAATTTTTTCAGCTTTTTTGAAAATCACAGAATAGTGCAAGGATAATGCAAGGGTCGGTATGTTATTATACAGTCAGACCAAAGGAAATAACAAATCTGTAAAGGAGGTGGACCGGATGATCTCATTTCTCGGTGCTTGTGCCGGTGCGGCACTTATCGGAGCGATAGTTTATGCTATCAGCAGTATCTGAGCATATAAAAATGCAATTGATAAGAAAGGAGCGATAGTAAATGATCAGCTTTTGCATTCTTGGAGTCGGACTGT